>NZ_JAALEQ010000019.1:0-14069 GCF_011800585.1 Lactococcus sp. EKM203L | reverse complement strand
ACTCGTATCTGGTTGGATTTAATTCTTAAAAATAAACTACACAAAATCGTCGATTGGAATCAAATTGATAAGGATGAATATTTAAATGCCATGATCCGTAGTACAGTCAGCACCAATGAATTAAAATATTTGATTCAAAAGGCTTTAACCGATGATTTAGGTAAAGAACAATTCTTTAAAGGAATTGATGCGAGTTATTATTACGAGGGATATTATGAAATAAAAACAGAAGATTTATAAATAACCGATACAAACAGACGAATCAAATTCTATATTGATTAGTCTGTTTGCTTACGGGATGATTTTGACTTTTGATTTTAAATTTTTGAAAAAAATAAAAAAAGGCGAAGCCTATATTAATTTATCTTATATATTTTAATCTTTTATTCTTTTGCGTCAAAAAAAAGTGAGTATTTTTAAGGAGTTACAGAATAATATAGCATAAAAAAACTGTGTATATAGCATAAAAAAACTGTGTATATAGCATAAAAAAACTGTGTATATAGCATAAAAAAATCATCATTTTATGCTATATTATGATATAATAAAAGTATGAAGAACAAACTTTTGAACGAGAATTTCTTCATACCTACTTATGAACACGCAGAGGAGCGTATCTTTATGTCTATTATAACAGAATTTGAAAAAAATCAGAAGCAGGTGAAAGCCTTGAATGAATTGTCAAAGCGTAAAGTAGTCGAGCATAACTCTTTAATTACCAGCATTGCGAAAATGGATAAAACACCACTTAAAATGTTTGAGTTAGCGGTATCATGTATTAATACCGAGGCTCCTCCTAAAGATCATACGGTTTACCTCTCAAAAACCGAACTTTTTGCGTTCTTTAAAGTTTCTGACAATGACAAACATAGTCGGTTCAAGCAGGCAGTTGAGAATATGCAGAAACAAGCTTTTTTCAAAATTAAAGAAAAAAAAGAACATGGGTTTGAGTTTGAAAATATTGTGCCGATTCCCTATGTAAAATGGGCTGATTATCATGATGAAGTTACTATCAGGTTTAGTCCTGAAATTATGCCTTATTTAATCAATCTAAAACAAAATTTCACGCAACATGCCTTGTCCGATATAGCAGAACTGAATAGCAAGTACAGCATTATCTTGTATCGATGGCTATCTATGAATTACAACCAGTACGAGCATTACAGTGCCAAAGGCGGACGCCGAGAAGAACAAGTGGAAACCTATCGCAATCCGTCAATTTCTATACGAGAATTGCGAGAAATGACAGATACAATGAAGGATTATCCTCGTTTTCAAAGTTTAGAAAGCTACATAATAAAGAATTCTTTGAAAGAAATTAATGAGCATACCTCTTTTAAAGTGACTTATGAGAAAGTCAAAAAAGGAAGAAGCATTAATTCTATTGTTTTTCATATCACTAAAAAACGAAGAGCAGATGATAATAGCTACAAGTTAGAAGATAAAGTATATCAAAAAGCGAAAGTTCAAAAAGAACAAAAAGAAAATTTATTATATGCAGAAGCTATGCAAAGCAAATACACCAAGTTATTGCTGGAACATTTTCTTTTATCACCTTATGAAATGACAAATCCAGCTACTATGGCTGGATTGCAGAGAAATGTTTATCCAAAATATGATGAACTCAAAGATTTAATGGGTATAGATGGAGTTAAAAAACACCTTTCATACATTTACGATAAACAAGAACCGTATTCTAAAGGAAATATTGCAAAGTATCTTAAAAAAGCAATTGAGCAATACCTACCCACGGTTAAAAGGCGGGGCTTATAATGAGTGATAATTTAAAAACCATAAAGGAGCTAGCGGACGAGTTAGGCGTTAGTAAGACAGCTATAAACAAAAAGGTCACAGATAGAGAACGAAAACTTTGGTTTTCGAAAATAGGAAACAAGTTTGTGATTAATGAAGATGGTCAAAAATCAATAAAGAGAATGTTTGAGGGGTTGACCGAAAACCAAGAATCGAAAACCGAAAACCTAGAACAAAAACCAAATTCGCAAACCGAAAACTTCCGGAATAATAATGAAAATAATGCTGATATTAAATATATACTAGATATAATTGAGTATCAAAAAGAGCAGATAAAAGATTTACAAAACACTAAAGATGAACAATTTAAACAATTAAGTAATATGCAAAATCTTTTAGATCAACAACAACGTCTAGCCTTACAGGATAAAAAGTTACTTGATGAGTATAAATCAGAAATCAATGAATTGAAAGCTCTTAAAATGCCTCGGGAGGATATAAAAGATGGCTCGTCGATAAGGGGTGAGGCGCAGGAAGAAATTGAACGACTGAAAGCTCAATTGAAGTTATCAGAAGAAGAACGAAACAAGGCAAAAGAAAAAGAGCCTGTAAAAACAGAATCTAAAAAATGGTGGCAACGATGGAAATGAGGGGGATCGAATGAGTCATTCGGAACAAATGATTGAAAACCAGTTCATACAGATCTTAAGTGAGAAAGAAAATCAGTGGACTTATCGTCCGGACTTGAAGTCGGAAGAAGCACTTTGGCAAAACTTTAGAGGTCATTTGAACCGAATTAATTTAGCAGTATTGGAAGAGCAACTATTAACGGACAAAGAATTTAAGCAAGTCAAAGTCGAGTTTTCACGTTTAACCGCAACACCTTTTTTAGCTTCTCAATGGCTTAGAGGAGAAAACGGGGTGGCTCAAGTTTTATTAGAGCGAGAAGATGGGAAAAAAGTGACTTTAGAAGCCTTTAGAAATAAGGATATCTCAGGAGGAACTTCTTCTTATGAGGTAGTTCACCAAGTGGTCCCAGATTCCTCTAGAGTAGATCGTGGAGATGTGAGCTTGCTGATTAATGGGCTCCCAATCATTCATATTGAGCTCAAAAAAGAGTCTGCTAAAGACGGTTTTATGCAAGCTTATTATCAAATTCAGCGTTATGCAGAAGATGGATTTTTTAAAGGGATTTACGCAACTACTCAAATCATGGTGATTTCCAATAAAGTTGATACCCGATACTTTGCAAGACCTAGTGAAGATACCGCTGAAGCCTATGCTAGGATGAAGAAGTTTTTATTTAATTGGCGGACGGAAGACAATCAAACGGTTTCCGATTTGTTTGATTTTACTCGTATAGTTTTGCGGATACCCGATGCCCATGAATTGATTAGCCAATATACCATTCTCGTCGATGATCAAAAAAATCAAAAATTCCTCATGGCTTTAAGGCCTTACCAAATTCATGCTATTCGTAAGATTCGTCAAAAAGCGGCACAGCATGAAGGAGGATTCATTTGGCATGCGACAGGTTCAGGAAAGACCATTACCAGTTTTGTCGCAACGAAATTATTAGCACAAAATGCGATCGGTGTCGATCGTACGGTCATGGTTGTTGATAGAACAGACTTAGATGCTCAAACGCAGGATGAGTTTACGAAGTTTGCCTCGGAATATCATACCGGACAAACGACCGGAAATTCGGTAGCCAATACTTTGATTGTTGGGATCAAAAATCAAAAACAATTGGCTCGAAACCTCCTTTCATCAAAAAATAATAATACGATTTTAGTGACCACGATTCAAAAACTCTCTGCGGCTATGCGAAGCGCCCAACAAGAGAGTGAAGAAAAAGGCTCGAATCAATTTGAGAAGCTAAGGCAAGAACATATTGTTTTTATTGTTGATGAGGCTCATCGTGCGGTTAGTGATGAGGAAATGAAGCGAATTAAGAAAATATTACCCAATTCAACCTGGTTTGGATTAACGGGGACGCCTATTTTTGAAGAAAATAAAAAGCAAGAAAATGGAACCTTTGCCAGAACGACGAGCCAGCAATACGGGCCACTCCTTCACTCCTATACAACCAAAAATGCCATGGATGATGGGGCTGTGTTAGGCTTTCAAGTCGAGTATCATTCACTGATTTCAGAAGAGGATCAAGAGGTGATTGTCACCCAACTCAATAAAGGAAAGTTGCCAGACGATGCCCTCCAACAAGAAAAATTATTGCCTACGGAACTTTATGAAAAAGATGAACATATTCGTACCATGTTACAAAAAATCTTTAATCGGAGGAGTGTGGTCAAAAAGTTCAAGGTAAAGAATGGTTTTCCTACGATGTCAGCCATTCTTACCACTCACTCGATTGCCCAAGCCAAACATATTTACCGGATTTTAAAGGAAATGAAAGATAATGGGACACTCTTGAATGGGCGACAATTTGATGAACGTCATCAACTGATTGATAAAGATTTCCCAAGAGTAGCTATTACCTTCTCAACCAATCCGGATCAATTAGAAAAAAATGAACAAGACGATGAATTAGTAGAGATCATGAAAGAGTATGCGAAACAGTTTGATGCCTCTCCTTATCAAGATGAGAAACTCTACAATCAAAATATTAATAAACGGTTGGCCCGTAAGGAAAAGCAATATCAATCGGATGGTCAGTGGCTAGATTTTGTTATTGTTGTCGATCGTTTATTGACAGGCTTTGATTCTCCAACGATTCAAACCTTATATATTGATCGAGAAATGAACTATCAAAAGCTCCTTCAAGCGTTCTCAAGAACCAATCGTATTTATACAGGAAAAGATTCTGGGTTGATTGTCTCTTTTAGAAAGCCCTTCACCATGAAAGAAAATGTGAAAAACACGTTTCGTCTATTCTCAAATGAAAAGCAAAACTTTGATCAACTGATTCCAAAAGAATATGAAGAAGTCAAAAAAGAATTTATCGAATGTTCAACACTTTATAAACAAAGCGAAGCCGACCTATCGGATAATCCCAACGATCTTAAAACGATGATTGCGCAAGTGAGTGCTTATCAAAAGCTAGAAAAGAGTTATAAAGCGCTCCGAAGCTATGATCAATACGAAGAAGACTTTGAAGCATTTTCAGAAGTGGTGGAGCAGTTGCCACAATATCAAGGTAAAACGGAAAATGTTAAAACAAAGATTAAAGAAATGATCGAGGATGAGGAGCATCCTGAGGAGGACTTCGAAAAGCTTTTACAAGAGATTGCTTTTTCTTCGCAGCTCAATGCGACACATAAAGACGTCGTGGATAGTTTTTATATTAATCAACTTTTGAAAGCGATCCAATTAAACGAAGCAGGGGCCATTGAAAAATTTGAAAAAGAAATCCAACAAAAGGATCCTCAAATCCAAAAGATGTATCACACCTTGAAAGATCAACTCGTCAATACTACTGAAGAGATCGATGTGGCTCAATTAAAAGAGACTTCGATTCAAAATGAAATTCAAAGACAACTTCAAAAAGAAGCTGAAGAATTTGGATTATCCTTCGACTTTTTACAGTCTGCAATGAATGAGTATCAAGGCGATAAGAAAACGATCCCTTATTTAACCCATTTACTGGATTCGATGACTCTTAGTAAAGAAGAGTTCGAAGCCAAAACGGGTGAAAAATACAGAAGAAGAACAAAAGTTTTAGAAGAACGACTACAACAAAACTTTGAACAAATTCAAAAATGGAAAGAAGAATTATAATGGCGACAGGTTTAAATCAACAACTATGGGCTTCTGCGCATATCTTACGTGGGAAGATGGATGCAAGTGAGTATAAAAACTACTTACTGGGATTAATTTTCTATAAGTACTTGTCCGATGCGCAGCTGAGAGAAGTTTATGAACAAGAAAATGGCAAAACAGATACCTTCCCAGAACGTTCCACTCAGTATGCAGGATTCATGGAGTGGTACGAAGAAGACAAAGACGATTTAATCGAAAATATCCAACCCAAACAAGGCTACTTTATCCAACCCGATCAATTGTTTTATAGTTACCGCATCAAAGCAGACAACTATGAATTTAATTTGACCGATTTACAAGCAGGTTTTAATGAGTTGGAACGTCAAGGAGAAGAATTCAGTGGATTGTTTGCGGATATTGATTTAAACTCCACAAAATTAGGATCAAATGCACAACAACGTAATGTGACGATCACTGAGGTTTTGCGTGCCTTAGATGAGATTGATTTATTTGAACACAATGGCGATGTGATTGGGGACGCTTATGAGTATTTAATCGGGATGTTTGCGGCAGGTGCAGGTAAAAAAGCAGGCGAGTTTTATACCCCACAAGCTGTTTCACGCATCATGTCAGAAATTACGTCGATCGGACAAGAAACCCGTGCGCCTTTTCATATTTACGATCCTGCGATGGGGTCAGGTTCTTTGATGCTTAATATTCGTCGTTATCTCAAAAACCCTAATCAAGTCCATTATCACGGGCAAGAATTAAATACAACGACCTTTAACTTGGCACGTATGAACTTAATCCTTCATGGGGTAGATAAAGAACGCATGAACCTGAATAACGGAGATACTTTAGATGCCGATTGGCCCTCAGAAGAGCCTTATCAGTTTGATTCTGTGGTGATGAACCCTCCTTATTCAGCAAAATGGTCAGCGGCAGATAAATTTCTCTCTGACCCTCGTTTTGAGCGTTTTGGAAAATTAGCGCCTAAATCTAAAGCGGACTTTGCCTTTCTCCTTCATGGTTTTTACCATTTGAAAGAATCGGGAACAATGGGGATTGTCCTTCCGCATGGCGTGCTCTTTAGAGGAGCCGCAGAAGGAACCATTCGTCAGGCCCTTTTAGAAATGGGAGCCATTGATGCGGTTATTGGCTTGCCGGCCAATATCTTTTTTGGAACGAGTATTCCGACAACGGTTATTATTTTGAAGAAAAACCGTTCTCGTCGTGATGTCTTGTTTATCGATGCTTCTCAAGATTTTGAAAAACAAAAAAATCAAAATGTCCTGTTGGATGAACATATTGATAAAATTGTTTCTATCTACAAAAAACGAGAAGATATTGAAAGATATGCTCATGTTGCAAGTTTTGATGAGATCCAAGAAAATGACTTTAACTTAAATATCCCTCGTTATGTAGATACCTTTGAGGAAGAGGAACCGGTTGATTTGGTTGCAGTAAATACCAATCTCCTTAAGATCAATGAAGAATTAGTTCAACAAGAGCAAGTGCTCTTATCGTTGATTAACAATTTTTCAGAAAGTGAAGAGAATCAAGCATTGATTGATTCGATGCGTCTTCTTTTGAGAGGTGGGCATGATGAGTAAAAAGAGTCCACAATTAAGGTTTGAAGGTTTTACGGATGATTGGGAAGAGCGTAAGTTATCAAGTGGATTACGTGAATATACAGATAGAGTAATTGTTGAAGATGATAAGGAGTACTACCAGATTTCTGTACGTAATAATTTTGGAGGAATTACGTTACGGGGATCAAAAATGGGAAATAAAATAGGTCGTAAACGTCAGGCTAAAATTAATTTAACAAAGTACCCTCAAACCCTGATCTTCACAAGACAAACGGTAGAACAAGGTGGCATTGGTTGGGTAGATAAATACTGTGACGGCGCTATTGTTACAGAGAATATGCCGACGATTTCGTTAGATACATCCGTATTTTCTAAGTATTTTCTTACTAACTTATTTCAAACAAGAATTTTTTATAAAAATGCAATATTAGATAATATCGAAGGCGGTTCTGCTCAAATTGCAATACATGAATCTAAATTTTTATCTTCTACCCTATTATTTCCAAATTTGGATGAACAAGAAAAAATAGGTCAGTTCTTCAAACAATTAGATAACACTATCGCTCTTCATCAGAGTAAGTTAGATTTGTTGAAAGAGCAGAAAAAAGGCTACTTACAAAAAATGTTCCCTAAAAATGGTGCCAAAGTTCCTGAATTGCGATTTGCGGGGTTTGCTGACGATTGGGAAGAGCGTAAGTTAGGTGAAGTTGCAACTCTTAGCTCCAGCAAAAGAATTCATTTAAGCGATTATGTAACGGAAGGCATCCCGTTTTATAGAGGAAGTGAAATTAGTACAGGCGGAATCACAGGAAACCAAGAATTGTTTATTTCTCAAGAAAAGTTTGATGAAATAAAAGAAAAATATGGTGTCCCATCAGAAGGAGATATATTAGTTACTGCTGTAGGAACGTTAGGAAACCTTTGGAAGGTTGATAGCCGTAGGTTTTATTATAAAGATGGAAATCTAATTCAAATTAGTAAAATGCAGGTAAATTCAGATTATTTATTAACTTACTTTACTGGTGGGATAGGAAAGAAACGTTTGCTTGATAGTGCAGCCGGCTCTAATCAAAAAGCTTTAACTATGGTAAAGATGCGTGAAATAACAGTAGATTTCCCAAGCGAAGATGAACAAAAAAAAATTGGAGCCTTCTTCAAGTCATTAGATGATACTATCGCTCTTCATCAACGTAAGTTAGATTTGTTGAAAGAACAGAAAAAAGGCTTTTTACAAAAGATGTTTGTTTAGGGTCTATAATTAGATAATCGCCCCTCTAAAACACTATTAAGACAGCCCCCATTATCTAATCAATAGATAATGGGGGCTGTTTTTAATTTAAATGATATGATTTGTCAAATTAAGTTAGAATAAAATGCTTCTTGTACATAGCTCAAAAATATCTCAATTGGTGTTCTGTAATTCAATGATTTTCTTGGAATATGATTACGTTGATTGCTGACACTGGAAATAAATGTCTGATTCACTTCTCTAAAATCCATTGATTTCGGCAGTCCATTACGACGCAGAATCCCGTTAGAATTCTCGTTTAATGGGCGTTGAGAAGGTGTTCCAGGGTCCGCAAAATATATATCAATATCATGTTGGTTACTAATGGCTTTCCAGTTAGAAAATTCTTTTCCACAGTCAAACGTAATAGATTTAAAGAAGTTTTTAGGGAAGCGAGAAAACCATTGATTAAGGGCAGTTTCAATATCTAATGCCTTACGGCCGTTGGGTTTAATCGTGATAATTACTTTAGATAATCTTTCAACTAAAGTAATGACGGCACTTTTATGATGAATGCCAACGATCGTATCACCTTCAAGGTGACCAAACTCAGAATTGAAATCAGGATAATTATCAGGTCTATCATGGATTGAGCGCTGATATTGTTGTTTTCCCCGTTTTTCCTGATGGCCATTGGGTTTTCTTTTACCTTTCATCGGTAGTGTGTCAATATCAAATATTCCTTTAGAAAATAAACGATAAAGTGTTCTCATACCGCATGAAACAGGCCTTTCTTTTCGCCCGATAATGACGTCAGGCGTCCAACCAAGAGTGACTTTCTCTTTAATGTAATCTACTTCATGAGCAGGTAATTGAATGACTTTTCTACCACATTTTTTCTTATTTTCTTTATACTGGTGCCAATAATCAAGAGCAGTCTTGCCTTGCTTGAACTTATTGACTACATTATAAATAGTTTGTATAGCACGTCCCATTCGGTTAGCGATTTCAACCGGTTTATTATGTTGAAGATAATATGATTCTATCATTGTCAGTTCGTCTATGGTAAGATGTTTGTAGGTCATTTATGGTTACACTCCTTTGTTTTCTTTCGTCGGAAATACAATTTGAGTGTACCATAAATGCCTTTTTATTTTTCTAACTTAATTTTACAATTCGCGTCTTTTTCTTTGCTTTGTAAACGGTTTTATGTTATTACTATAGTATAGATTAATTATTAGAATTAGTCTAATTAAGAACAAGGAGGACTTTCTAATGACATTCGATTATAAAGATCATGGCAAAGAAAAATTTATCGTTAACATTGAGGATTATACCAAAGAAAACGAGAATTACCGTACAACAATTTGGACTGGTGAAAAACTTCAGGTTACATTAATGGCTATTGAACCCGGTGACGATATTGGTTTAGAAGTACACATGGGTATCGATCAATTCCTCCGTATCGAAGAAGGTAAAGGTTTATGCCAAATGGGAGATGCCGAAGATAATCTTACATTTGAACAAGAAGTTTCAGATGATGATGTAATTTTAGTACCTGCTGATACTTGGCATAATGTAACCAATATTGGTGACAAACCTCTGAAAATTTACTCAATTTATGCAGGTCCTGATCATGTCCCTGGTACAGTACATAAAACGCATGAGGAAGCTAAAAATGATCCTAATGAAGACTAATTTTAGTTATATGATTTGTCAAATTAAGGGCACCTCTAATAACTACCAATTAATTCACCTCTAAATGAAATTAGAAAAAAACACAGAAAACTAAGCATAGTCTACTGTGTTTTTCTTTATGTTACAGACGCCACTTGACTGTTTATTCTTATTTTAGACAGATTACCGCCATGTTTTGAGATTTAAACGTTTAACTTGTTCGTACCTCAATAAGTTATAAGTCAGATTTGTAAGGTCAGTATTTAAAACAGCTCGATCGAATCCAATAGAACGTAAACTAGAACCATGCATTGAATTTTCAACAAAGCCAAATACATGTTCAATACGGACACGTATTTTCGAAATGATTTTATTAAACATTTTATCGTCTGCCTTAAGAGATTTAGAACGTGTGTTTTTAAGACAGGTAAAAAGTTCAGCACCTTTAGGTGTTGCTTGATTTTGATAAGCTGAGTCTGCTAAGGTGATCTCATCGGGATCAACAAGAACGCCTATTACTTGAGAATCATGCACATTTGCAGGCGTTGTTTGATAATTCTTTACGAATTTTGATTTGGTATCTATAGCAATATGATTTTTGTAGCCATAGTGTCTCTCATTGTCAGTAAATAAACAAAAACTTTTTTAAGTGTGCTATTATAAGTCATATAGGTCGTGCGCTTACTAATGCTTAGTGGTTTAAGACTAGGATAGCACGACTTATATATTTTTCAATGAAATCAACTAGCAATTCGGGTATACTAGATATAATTGAGTATCAAAAAGAGCAGATAAAAGATTTACAAAACACTAAAGATTCTTGTTACTTTGTATGATAAATTCTTCAAAACTGCATTTAAAGCAACCACTGAAAAACTAGGGATTGTCTTTACACCAATTGAAGTTGTGGATTTCATTGTTCATTCCGTTGATGATGTGCTTAAAAAGCACTTTGGCAAATCTTTAGCGAGTAAAGATGTCCATATTTTAGATCCATTTACAGGTACAGGGACGTTTATCGTTCGAACATTGACTTACCTAAAAGATCAAATGGATGCTGGAGAAATCTCTTTAGCTGATATTACACGTAAATTCATGAAAGAATTACATGCGAATGAAATTATTTTATTAAGTTATTACATTGCGGCCATTAACATTGAATCAACCTTTGATGAAATAAATGGTGATGAAGAAGGGTATATTCCTTTTGAAGGAATCGTCTTAACAGATACCTTTGAAAGTACAGAGACAGAAGATACATTAGATGATGATTACTTTGGTACTAACGATGAACGTTTGAAACGACAACAAGAAGTTCCAATTACTGCAATTATTGGAAATCCACCTTACTCCATGGGGCAAGTTGATGAAAATGAAATTAATAATTCAACTAGCTATTTTAAATTAACGGATGCTATTACTAATAGTTATGTTAGATTAACAGATGCTAGAAGAGTAGTTTCTGTTTATGATTCTTATTTAAAAGCATTCAGATGGGCTACTGATAGGTTAGCTAGTAATGGTGTGATTGGATTTATAACAAATAGTTCTTTTGTTGATTTTAAAACGATGAATGGTGTTCGGAGAAGCTTTGAAAATGAGTTCAATTACGTATATGTCTTAAACCTACGTGGAGCAATAAAAGAGCGTTTAGGTGAGTTAGCCAAAAAAGAAGGTCAAAATGTCTTTGACATTATGACGGGAGTAGCAATTACTATTTTAATTAAAGATGGTAGCCAAAATCATGATATTTATTATTATGATATTGGAGATTATTTAACAAGAAAAGACAAGTTTGATTATCTTGAAAAAACGTATTCTATGATTAATGTAGATTGGTTAAGAATATCTCCTGATGAAAATGGTGATTGGATAAATAAGAGAGATAAAAACTATTTAAACTATGTCCCTATGGGAAATGACTCCTCTACTAATTATACGGATACAATGTTTAAAGATTCAGCAATTGGTGTTACAACGAGTAGAGATAGTTGGGTTTATAATTTCGGGAAGAAACATGTTTTTGATAATTCGGCTAAATTAGTTAGGAATTATAATAATGAACGTGAGAGATTAAGTAATTACTTGCCTAAACAAAAACTAGATTATATTAACACTGATTCAACATATATGAGTTGGAGTAGGAAAACTAAAACGAAATTATCTTCTAACATATCCATAAACCATGACGAGCGTAAGATTGTTAAAAGTTCCTATAGACCATATACTTATAAATGGTTATATTATGATACTGACATAGTTGAAATGCCTGGACGTTTTAAAGATTTTCTTGGGGAAAATAATAAAGTAATTTATGTTAGTGGTCCTGGAGTAAAAAGAGATTTTTCTGTGATAATGACTAGTGCTATACCTGAATATAAGTATATTGAAAAAGGTCGAGGATTTTATTATTCGAACAATGGACGAAATGGATTTTTTGGCACTTCCGAAATAAATATAAATTCGCATTATGGATTGACCGAGGAAGAGATTTTCTTTTATATATATGGTGTCCTTCATTCTTCTGAATACCGCAAAAAATATGCTAATGATCTACAAAAAGCTTTACCTCGTATTCCATTGCTTAAAAATAAAGAAAAGTATCTTGAAATTGGATCTAAGCTTGCTGATTTACATTTGAATTATGAAGATCAGCCTATCTGGGAAGGTGTTGAAGTTGAAATTTCTAAACCAAATTATCTTGTTAAGAAGATGAAACATCCTAAAAAAGGTATATTAGATACTATTATTTTTAACGATAGTATCACGATTAAAAATATTCCAGAAAAAGCCTATGAATATATTGTTAATGGTCGACCTGCTATTGAATGGATTATTGATCAATATCAAGTTAAAACAGATGAAAAATCTGGTATTACAGATGATCCTAATGATTTTAGTGATGATCCTAAGTATATTTTGAACCTCCTACTATCTGTTATTACAGTAAGTATGCGTACACTCGAATTAATTGATGAATTGCCACCATTTGAAGTAACCGAATAAGAAAGAAGGCCTTAGTAATGGAAATATTAAAAAAAAGAATTAATAATGTTGAAAAATATCTATCAGACATTTCAGACAACCAAAAATTTTTTATCGGAATTAAAATTGAACTGAACAAAATCCAAAAAATACTATCAGAAAAATTCAACAAAACTGACGAAAATGGATTGATGTTTATTCCAAAACCCTATAATGGAATAATGGCTCAACGTAATACCGTGGGAGAGTTTTTATCTGACAAAAGTAAACCCAAAGAAACTGCCTATCGCGCTCAGAGTTGGTCTCTAAAAGATTGGGGAGGAAATATTCATTCTGGAACTAGTGAAGTACCTTATAAAAGATATCCAAAAATTTTTATAGACCCCTTCGGCCTCAACTTCATTTTACTTAATGATAAACAGTATTTAGTAATTAATAAGCAATTCAATAAAAAAAAATCTGAATATGACAAAATAAAATCAGCCATCAATCTCACGTTAGAATTATTCAATAAAGCTGAAACTTTTATACTAGACGTAGACACAGATATGCTAAAACCAGTTAGACAAAGTGTTCCTTGGGAAATTCTTCCCCAAGGGGTTAGAATTTGGAATGCTTTTAAAGATGTAGCTAATTCTAATCAAGTATCAAAAAGTGCTAAAATATTAATCGAAGAAAGATTTAAATATTTAGAAGAATTCAAGCCAGATATTGAGTATCAAGGTACTGCTGGATATTCAGGATATATAGCTTTTGCTTTTTCAAGTAAAAATATCTATGTTCTAGATTCTATCTTGTATGGAAATGCTACGTATATTTTTGGTGGTAATTGGGAGGAAATATCTCAATTAACTAAAAAACAAATAATTGATGATAATTTATATAAATATAGAATTATACATGATAAAAAATGGAAAACTGAAATAGGAAATATTCTTAATTCTATCTAGAAATCTGTTTTTATAGGGGGTATTATTATATAATGACCCCTCAAAAAGACTATTAAAACAGCCCCCATTATCTATCGGTTAGATAATGGGGGCTGTTTTTTTGTTAAGTGATATAATAAACCATAAAAGAAGTTTAGAAATACGGTCCTGGTCATCAATAAATAA
>NZ_JAALEQ010000018.1:0-14073 GCF_011800585.1 Lactococcus sp. EKM203L | reverse complement strand
ATGGTCCGTTGGTCAAGGGGTTAAGACACCGCCTTTTCACGGCGGTAACACGGGTTCGAATCCCGTACGGACTATATTATTAAAACTCGGGGAACCGAGTTTTATGTTATTGCGGATTAGCTCAGTTGGTAGTAGCGCATGACTGTTAATCATGATGTCGTCAGTTCGAGTCTGACATCCGCAGCTTTTAAGAGACCTACGGGTCTCTTTTTTTATTATAAATATAGAAAATGTTTAAGAAATTTTGATATAATTTGATAAACGGAGAGATGATATAGAATGCAAAAGAGATATACAACTTGGAATGAATATTTGCGAACCAATTTTGGTGAAAAAATATTTAAAGTTCCTATTGATGCTGGTTTTGACTGCCCTAATCGGGATGGTACGGTTGCTCATGGTGGATGTACTTTTTGTACAGTATCTGGTTCAGGGGACATGATTTTGGAGCCAGAAGCTCCAATTGCGGACCAATTTGCTGCCGAAGTGGCTCAATTTCATAAAAAGTGGCCTGGAGTGAAGAAATATATTGTTTATTTCCAAAATTTCACTAATACTCACGCGCCTGTTGAAGTACTGAGAGAGCGTTTTGAACAAGCGGTAAACCAACCAGATGTTGTAGGTATTTCAATTGGTACTCGTCCTGACTGTTTACCAGATGACGTTGTGGATTACTTGGCAGAATTAAATCGTCGAATGGAAGTTTGGATTGATTTGGGTTTGCAGACTACTTATGAAGAAACATCAGATTTGATTAATCGAGCTCATGATTATGAAACCTATGTAGATGCGGTGAAGAGATTGAGGGTTCATAATATTAATGTTTGTACTCACTTAATCAATGGTTTACCTGGTGAAACTAGTGAGATGATGTTAGAAAATGTTCGCCGAATGGTTTTAGATTCTGATATTCAAGGTGTGAAATTACATTTACTTCATTTGATGAAGCAAACTCGTTTGCAACGTGATTATCATGAAGGAAAATTACAGCTGATGTCGCAAGAAGAATATGTAAAAGTGATTTGTGACCAATTAGAGATGATTCCAAAAGAAATTGTTATTCATCGTTTAACAGGAGATGCTCCGCGGGATTTAATTATTGGACCTATGTGGTCTTTAAAAAAGTGGGAAGTTTTGAATAGTATTGATGCTGAAATGGAACGGCGAGGAAGTGTTCAAGGTTGTAAAGATGTTCGGCTTAGTGATCTAATTACATTTTAACTGACAGGAGGTGAATTTTTATTCATCTCTTTTTTATTGAATTTGGTGTTATAATAGGAAAGAAATTGAAAATCTGTCAGTAAAACTGAAATTGGTATATAAAAATAATTAGAAAGTGATGAGGAAATAAATGTTAAAACAGTTAGAAATGGCTCACTGGATGTTGAAAGATATCATCAAAACTAATGATGTTGTGGTGGATGCAACGATGGGGAATGGTTATGATACTCAATTTTTAGCGGAATTAGGGGCGAGTGTATATGCTTTTGATGTGCAAGAAGAAGCGCTGAATGCAACTGAAAAACGTTTAGATGATGCTGGAATAAAGAATCAAATATTTGAAAAAAATCTCTCGAATTTACTGACAGAGCCGTCAGTAAATCTAGTTTTGTCTGGTCATGAAAAGCTTTCTGAATATGTCAAGGAGCCAATCAAAGCAGCTATTTTTAATCTTGGATACTTACCAAAAACTGATAAAAGTGTGGTTACAAAGGCTGATACCACTTTGACTGCTCTAGATGCTTTGACTAATCAGTTAGTTGTAGGTGGAAGAATTGCGATTATGATTTATTACGGTCATGAGGGGGGAATGGAAGAAAAAAATGCCGTTATTAAGTGGACTTCTAGTTTGCCACAAAAAGACTGGGAAGTGACTTCTTATGCACCTCTTAACCAAATTCATACGCCGCCAATTTTAGTTCTAATCGAAAAAAGAAAATAAATTTACTTGAATAGTTATGAATCTTATGTATTCTTTTATCTCTTGTTTTTTCCAAAAAAAAGAGTAAAATAGAGAAATGCTTATTTTTTTAAGTAAAAAAACTATTTTAAAGAGGTAAATATACACATGCAAGGAGTTCTTCTCGCGCTTGTTCCAATGTTTGCTTGGGGTTCTATCGGATTTGTAGCTAATAAATTTGGTGGTGATGCTAAACAACAAACACTTGGAATGACTTTGGGCGCTTTTGTTTTTGCACTTATTGTTTTCTTATTCCGCATGCCAACGTTGACATGGCAAATTTTCTTAATTGGATTTATTGGTGGATTGCTTTGGGCAATTGGACAATTTGGTCAGTTTAATTCAATGAAATACATGGGTGTTTCAGTAGCAAGTCCACTTTCATCAGGGAGTCAATTAGTAATTGGTGGATTGATTGGGGTTTTTGCTTTCCACGAATGGACAAAACAAATTCAATTTATTCTCGGATTTATTGCGATGGCTGTTTTGGTAGTTGGATTCTATTTCTCAGCTAAGCGTGACCCAGAAAATGCAGTAGTTGAAGAAGGACGTAATTATACTAAAGGATTGACTGCTTTAACTTACTCAACTTTGGGATATGTTATCTATGTTATTCTTTTCAATAACTTAGCAGTACTTTGGTTCAATGTTCATTTTGATACATTGACAATTATCTTGCCAATGTCAGTTGGAATGATTTTTGGAGCACTTGTGATGGGTCGTTTCAAAATTAAAATGGAAAAATATGTTTATCAAAATATGATTGTTGGAGCAATGTGGGGTGTAGGTAATATCTTTATGCTTATGGCTGCAAGCGCTGCTGGTAACGCAATTGCCTTTTCATTCTCGCAATTAGGTGTCATCATTTCAACTATTGGAGGAATTCTCTTCCTTGGTGAAAAGAAAACCAAAAAAGAATTGGTTTATGTTGGAATTGGGATTGTTTTATTCGTAACAGGTGCAATTTTACTTGCAATTGTAAAATCTAAAGGATAATAAAAAAGCTGTCAGTAAATTGACGGCTTTTTTTGTGAGTTAATTTACTGACAAGTTTTCTGTCAGTAAAATTTTAGAGTTTTTCATTAACAAAATTTACAAAATGATTCCAAAAAACCTTTGGAGCGCTACTACGGGGGACAGTTTTCTTAGCAACCAATGGAATTTGTTCTGCGGTACAATTTGGAAGATAGCCTAAACTATCCTTTACTGTAGTAGAAAGAGTGACAAGTTTTTGGTTTTTAGTCACAGTTGCTTCAACGGAGGCTGTTTTTTCCTTACTGAATTTGACTGTCAGTGATTTTGTATCTGCACTACCATCTGTAGCGTAAGGAACAACGGGAGTGATATTTTGTGGAGCAACGAGTTGAACAGATTTTTCTTTTCCATCAGTCACAGTAATTTCTTTAAAATCATCTAAGGATTGATTTTTTTGCACAAGACTGGTCGTACGCCAATGACCATAAACATAGTTCATCAGTTGATTTGTGAGAGTGAAAGGAGTTGAGTTGTCAGCAGCAGGATCTGTAGCTTCTAAAACAACCGTAATGATTCTAAAACCGTTTTGATTTGTTGTTCCAGCAAAACAGTCAATTTGAAAACTTGTTGAACCTGTTTTCAAGCCATCCACACCAGTTCTTGAAGTAGAAAAACCACTAAGCATTTGATTGGTATTAGTTAAGGTCATTTTTGCTTCATTGCCGGTATCAAAAGGAATTTCTGTTTTTTTAGTGATTTTAAGAATTTCTGGAAAATCTTGAATAAGATGATAACTAAGTGTTGCTACAGCCTTTGCGCTCATTGTGTTTGTTGCTGAGGCACCAGACCCTGGATAAATATGACCGTTTAAATCATCATTTGGTAAGCCAGAAGCATTGACGAGATGGCTGTCAGTAATTCCCCAGTCTTTCATTTGTTTTGTCATCATATCAACAAATTTTGGTTCTGAACCAGCAATTTTTTCAGCTAAAGCGACAGCAGCAGAATTTGCTGACGGAAGAAGTAAAGCATTCAATAAATCTTTGACAGTATATTGACCATTTTGAGCAAGGGGAATATTGGAAGCATTAGAATTTTGAGTTAATTCATAAGCATAATCTGAAATAGGAACTTTAGTATTCCAAGTCAATTTATTTTCAGCTACATTTTTGTAAACTAAATAGGCTGTCAGTAATTTAGTGATAGAGGCGATCCGAGTGCTTGCATCATCAGCATTTTGCGCGTATAAAATTTTACCACTTGAGGCATCAATAGCAATTGCTGATTTAGCAGCAACTGTAAAATCATTTGTCGTTGGAGTCGTAGCAGCACTGACAGAAAAGCCCGAAAGGACTGACAGACTAATCAGGAAACTACAAAAAATAATTGCAATTTTTTTCATGACTCGATTATACCATAGTCTATTCGTAAGGTACAATAGATTCAAAACTTGATAGATAATTAAATAGTTTTATTTTTTCAAAATCAATTCTAAAAAATAGATTGACAATTGTTATAAAAAATGATATTATATTAAACGGTACTTTTTACTTTGGACTCTCAGGAGAACTTGTATAAGTTGCTAAACTTCTTGTCAGAACTTGGCTTAAGCGACCATATACTGACTAAAAAATTGGCGATTCGCCATCCAATAAAAAGAAAGGAATGCTTTTGTATTTCTCATCGCTTCGCATAAAAATGTGGAAAAATACAAAAAGCAGACAGTAAAATGCCTACAATTAACCAATTGGTACGCAAACCACGTCGTGCTCAAGTGACTAAATCTAAATCACCAGCAATGAACGTTGGCTACAACAGCCGTAAAAAAGTACAAACTAAACTTGCAAGCCCACAAAAACGTGGAGTAGCAACTCGTGTTGGTACTATGACTCCTAAAAAACCTAACTCAGCGCTTCGTAAATTCGCGCGTGTACGTCTTTCAAACCTTATGGAAGTAACAGCGTACATCCCAGGTATCGGACACAACCTCCAAGAACACAGTGTTGTACTTCTTCGTGGTGGACGTGTAAAAGACCTTCCAGGGGTACGTTACCATATCGTTCGTGGTGCACTTGATACAGCAGGTGTCGCTGACCGTAAACAAAGCCGTTCTAAATACGGTGCTAAAAAACCAAAAGCTTAAGAAGGGAGATAAGTAAGAATGCGTAAAAATCGTGCCCCAAAACGTGAAGTTTTGGCAGATCCAATGTACAACTCAATCGTCGTAACTCGTCTTATCAACCGCGTTATGCTTGATGGTAAACGTGGTGTTGCGGCTCAAATCGTTTACGGTGCCTTCAAACAAATTGAAGAAGCTACTGGAAACAACCCACTCGAAGTCTTCGAAACTGCTATGGAAAACATCATGCCAGTTCTTGAAGTTCGCGCTCGTCGTGTCGGTGGTTCTAACTATCAAGTCCCAGTTGAAGTTCGTCCAGAACGTCGTACAACTCTTGGACTTCGTTGGTTGGTAACAATCGCTCGTAACCGTGGTGAACACACAATGCAAGATCGTCTTGCAAAAGAAATCTTGGATGCAGCTAACAACACAGGTGCAGCAGTCAAAAAACGTGAAGATACTCACAAAATGGCTGAAGCTAACCGTGCGTTCGCTCACTTCCGCTGGTAAAATCTATTTGCGTTGCAGCTGCTTCGTTAGAAGAGCCCTCGCGTACTCTAGTACGCTTCGGAACCTTCTTTCTCGTTTCTGCTTAGCAAATAAATTTTACGATCAGTCTTAAAGATTGTAAAGTAACATCGAATTGATGTAAAAACGAACATTACCGGGCTTGGGCTCCTCGCCTGCTCGGTTTTGTTTTAATTTTTTAACATTAATTTGATACAATAAAACTAATGAGAAATTCTCATGACTAAAATCAAATAGGAGAACAAAATGGCTCGCGAATTTTCACTTGCTAATACACGTAATATCGGTATCATGGCCCACGTCGATGCTGGTAAAACAACAACAACTGAACGTGTTCTTTACTACACTGGTAAAATCCATAAAATCGGTGAAACTCACGAAGGTGCATCACAAATGGACTGGATGGAGCAAGAACAAGAACGTGGTATCACAATCACATCTGCAGCAACAACTGCTGAATGGAAAGGTAACCGCGTAAATATCATTGACACACCAGGTCACGTGGACTTCACAATTGAAGTACAACGTTCACTCCGTGTTCTTGATGGTGCTGTTACCGTTCTTGATGCTCAATCAGGTGTTGAACCACAAACAGAAACTGTATGGCGTCAAGCGACTGAATACGGTGTTCCACGTATCGTTTTTGCTAACAAAATGGACAAAATCGGTGCTGATTTCTACTACTCACTTTCTACTTTGGGAGATCGTTTGGGTGCTAATGCTCATCCAATCCAAATTCCAATTGGTGCAGAAGATGACTTCATCGGTATCATTGACTTGGTAACTATGAAATCTGAAATCTATACTAACGACCTTGGTACAGATATTAAAGAAACTGTTGTAGGTTCAGACGAATTTAACGCTGAATTGGCAGCTTTGGATTTCAATGCTGAAGAATACACAGAACTTGCAAACGAATGGCGTGAAAAACTCATCGAAGCAATTGCTGATTTCGATGAAGATATCATGGAAAAATATTTTGCTGGTGAAGAAATTCCAGAAGCAGAACTTAAAGCTGCAATCCGTAAAGCAACAATCAATGTTGACTTCTACCCAATGCTTGCTGGTTCTGCCTTCAAGAACAAAGGTGTTCAAATGATGCTTGATGCAGTTATTGACTACCTTCCAAGCCCACTTGATATCCCTGCAATCCAAGGTGTTAACCCAGATACAGACGAAGAAGACGAACGCCCAGCTTCAGATGAAGAACCATTTGCAGCTCTTGCTTTCAAAATCATGACTGACCCATTTGTTGGACGTCTTTCATTCTTCCGCGTTTACTCAGGTACACTTGATGCTGGTTCATACGTTTTGAATACTTCAAAAGGTAAACGTGAACGTATCGGACGTATTCTTCAAATGCACGCTAACACTCGTAAAGAAATCCAAACAGTTTATGCTGGGGATATCGCTGCTGCTGTTGGTTTGAAAAATACAACAACTGGTGACTCATTGACAGATGAAAAAGCTAAAATCATCCTTGAATCAATTGAAGTTCCAGAACCAGTTATCCAATTGATGGTTGAACCTAAAACTAAAGCTGACCAAGATAAGATGGGTGTTGCCCTTCAAAAATTGGCTGAAGAAGATCCAACTTTCCGTGTTGAAACAAACCCAGAAACTGGTGAAACAGTTATCTCTGGTATGGGTGAACTTCACTTGGACGTTCTTGTTGACCGTATGAAACGTGAATTCAAAGTTGAAGCAAATGTTGGTGCGCCTCAAGTTGCTTACCGTGAAACATTCCGCGCTGGAACTTCAGCACGTGGATTCTTCAAACGTCAATCAGGTGGTAAAGGTCAATATGGTGACGTATGGATCGAATTCACACCTAACGAAGAAGGCGCTGGATTTGAATTTGAAAATGCTATCGTCGGTGGTGTCGTTCCTCGTGAATTTGTACCAGCCGTTGAAAAAGGTTTGGTAGAAACTATGGCTAACGGTGTCCTTGCTGGATACCCAATGGTTGACATTAAAGCTAAACTTTATGATGGTTCATACCATGATGTCGATTCATCAGAAACTGCCTTCAAGGTTGCCGCTTCTCTTGCAATGAAAGAAGCTGCTAAAACTGCGAAACCAGCAATTCTTGAACCAATGATGAAAGTTACAATCACTGTTCCTGAAGAAAACCTTGGAGATATCATGGGTCACGTGACTGCTCGTCGTGGTCAAGTTAACTCAATGGAAGCTCACGGTAAATCACAAATCGTTAATGCTTTCGTTCCACTTGCTGAAATGTTCGGTTACGCAACTACTCTCCGTTCATCTACACAAGGACGTGGTACTTTCATGATGGTATTTGACCACTATTCAGACGTACCTAAATCAGTACAAGAAGAAATTATTGCTAAAAACGGCCGTAACGCTGACTAAGTTTTAATTTTAATAATATGAGATAACCTGTCAGTACTGACAGGTTATTTTTTTACTGACAAGATTTTCTTTAGTTTAGTTTCACTTTATCTTGACTTAATGAACCATTAAGTCAGTGAAGCTATAATATATTTATTCCAAAAAAATTTTTTCATAACTTTACTCCTAAAAGTGAAAAAGCAATATCTAAGTGATACTGCTTTTTTTATTTTGATTTTAAAATGAAACGTTACTGACAGAAAAATATTTTATGAATCTGAAATCTGTCAGTAAAATTGTTTCATGTGAAACTTGAATGTTCGGAAATGCCATGCTATAATAAGCTTATCAAATAGGAGATGAGATAATAAATGAAAAGAAACGAACGTTTAGTTGATTTTACAAATTTTTTAATTAATCATCCCAATCAAATGCTAAATTTAAATGAATTAAGTAAACATTATGAGGTAGCCAAATCATCTATCTCAGAAGATTTAGTATTTATCAAACGTGTTTTTGAAAACCAAGGAGTAGGTCTGGTTGAAACTTTCCCAGGTAGCCTTGGAGGAGTTCGGTTTACGCCTTACATTACTGACGAACGTTCGTTGGAAATGAGTCAGGAAATTGCTGAACTTTTACGTGAAGAAAATCGAATTTTACCTGGAGGATATATTTATCTGTCAGATATTTTGGGTACTCCATCAAATCTTCGTAAAATCGGTCAAATTATTGCTCATGAGTATCATGAAAAGCAAGTTGATGTCGTCATGACTATTGCCACAAAAGGGATTCCAATTGCTCAGTCAGTTGCTGAGATTCTAGATGTTCCTTTCGTAATTGTTCGTCGTGACCCTAAAGTGACCGAAGGAGCAACGCTCAATGTAAATTATATGTCAGGTTCAAGCTCTCGTGTTGAAAATATGACTTTATCCAAACGGAGTCTTTCAATTGGTCAAAATGTTTTGATCGTTGACGACTTCATGAAAGGCGCAGGAACAATCAATGGAATGAGAAGTCTTGTCCATGAATTTGATTGTTTACTTGCCGGTGTTGCCGTCTTTCTTGAGGGACCTTTTAAAGGAGAACGATTGATTGATGATTACAAATCAATCTTGAAAGTTGATCGAATTGATATTGCTAACCGCTCAATTGATGTTCAATTGGGAAATATATTTAATGACAAATAAAAAAGTTACTGACAGGACATTCTGTCAGTAACTTTTTATATTTATTTACTTAAAAGAAAGAAATTTTGTTGAGTGGCCACACTCGTAATTTCGCTTCACCAACAATTGCTGAACGTTTGAAAGTTCCAACTGCGCGACTATCTTGAGAAACTACCCGATTATCTCCCATCAGGAAGTATTGTCCCTCAGGAACTTTTACTGTAAAGGTTGGATTACCAGTGCTGTCAGTGGTAAATGCTTTGGTGCTTTGAGCTAAACTAACAAACAAACTGCGGTTTTGTTCACTGAGTGCATTTGTTAAAGGATACTTACCGTAAGTTTTTTCCAACTGACCGTCAGCAAGTTGCTTTTGGTAATCTTTGAGATAATTTTCTGGATAAACTTTGTTATTGATTGTGAGTTGGTCGTGGTCGAATTTTATAGTATCTCCAGGCATTCCAATGACACGTTTCACGATATCTTTAGTTGAACCATCGGCTGTTTCTTCTTTGGCAACAACAATATCAAAACGATTAATGGTTGATTTTCTTACAATAACCAGACGTTCCTTGTCAGCTAAAGTTGGGTCCATTGAATGACCATCCACAACAACAAGTGACCAAAGAAAGACACGTGAGAGAAGAATAGCGATAATTATAAAGAGAAATAATCCCCACTCTTTTAAAAATTTCATCATAATTTTACTTTCTATAATTGAGCGATTTTAATCGCTTTTTGTGTATTAGCAAAATGAAGTTTTGCTAACTGATTCAGAGCATCAACTCCCTGACTTTTGATAATTTGTGCTGCAATTTTGTCAGATAAATTTCCTGCCCCACTGGGTAACGTGAAACCTGATTCTTTAGATATTTTTTTTAGATTTTCTAAAAAAAGATAACGAGAAATAATTGAACTGACAGCAACAGCCAGAAACTGATCTTCAGCTTTTGTCAGTAAAGTTACCTTTGTCAGCGGATGATTTTGTTCTTTATTAACATATTTTTTATAATTTGCTTCCGTTGTGAAAGCATCAATAACAATATTTTCAGGCTTATGACCTAATTGTTTTTCAAGAAGATAAATGGCTTGATTATGGAGAGCAACTTTAATGCTGACAGCATTATAACCAGAAGCAATCACCTCATTATACTTGGCAGGTTCAACCACTAAAGCAACATGTGGAATTCTATCAATCAATTTTGGAGCAATTTGACAAATTTTTTCGTCAGTTAATTTTTTAGAATCAGCGACTCCAATTTCCTTTAGAAAATTCAAGTTTTCTTCACTGACAAAACTAGCAGTAACCATTAAACCACCAAAATATGACCCGTTGCCCACCTCGTCAGTCCCAATAAGATTTGTTTGTTTTTGAGGAACGACTTGAGCAATATGACCAAAGTCACTCGCTAATTTTTCAGCCTCGTTTCCTTGAAAAACAACTTTTCCAGAAGTATAAACCGAGATAGAAGTTTTCCCAACCTTGGCAAAAAAAGTGATGTAAGGATTTTTGGAAACTTGCTCATAGGATTTGTATTTCTCAGCGAGCTGTTGGCGTTCTTTAGTCTCTAATTTTAGAACAATATTCATAAGAACATTCTACCATAAATTAGCTATTCTAGAATAAGAATCCGACCATTTATTAAAAATAATTTCTTATTAGAATCTATTATAGCAAACATGTTGTAAAATAATGAAAAAAGTCTTCATATTCTAAATACGAAGACTTCAAACTTAGTCAACTTTCTCATTTAAACGCCCATCTTCCATCAGATAAACTTTGTCACAATAATCAACCAAACGTAAATCATGGGTGACCATAATTGTTGCCTTATTTTTTTCTTTTGCTTCCTTAGCTAATATTTTAACCACTTCATAAGCTTTTTCAGTATCCAAACTTGCGGTCGGTTCATCAGCCAAAATGATTGTAGGGTCATTATATAAAGCACGAACAATAGCTACCCGTTGGCGTTCTCCACCAGAAAGTTCCTCGGGATATTTATCCACCAATTTTTCAAGCCCTAAACGCTTGAGTAAGTCTAAGCCCGCTCTATTTTCTTTTGCCTTATTTACCTTGTCAACCAATTGAAGTTGTTTCTTAACCGTTAAGAATGGCACGAGATTAGAAGCTTGTAAAATAAAACCAATTTCTTCAAAACGAACCTTAGCGCGTGCCTTCTCCTTTTTTTCATTTAAAGCTCGGCCATTAATCCAAATTTCCCCAGAAGAAGGACTTTGCAGTCCGCCGGCAATAGTAAGTAAGGTACTTTTTCCAGAACCTGAAGGCCCAATGATTGCCACAAACTCACCCTTATCAACAGAGAAATTAGTTTCTTTTAAAGCCTCTATTGTTTCATCCCCATCCTTAAAAGATTTTTTGACATTTTTTAATTCAATAGCTTTCATTATTTCTCCTATCCAATCGCTTTTAGTGGATCAATTTTGACAATTGCTCTGACAGAGAACAAAGCGCCCACAATTGCAACCACAATCATTAAAAGGGTAATCACTCCAAAGAAGAGGAGATTTGTTTGAAAAGGAACAGCTTCCGGTAATATTAACGCAGAACCTAAAGTGGCTAACAAACCAATTAATACACCACTAAAAGCTAAAATAAAAGTTTGAGCAATGACAGAATTACTAATAAAGCGACTGGAAATTCCCTGAGCCTTCATTACACCAAAAATCGCTATTTTTTGCATTGTCAGAACATAAATAAAGATTCCAATGACAACCGCAGCAATAACCACTAGAAAGCCAATCATGAAACCAAAGGTCAAAACTTGTGCACTATAACCAGGAAGTTTATCTATAAATTTACTGATAGATAATTTTTGGAGTCCTTTAGGCTGTTGGCTAATTTTTCCACGCGTGACGATAGCATTGTAAGTAGTTTTAGGTTGAAAATTGGAATTTGAACCATAACGAATTTGTTGGAAAGTTTCTAAAGAAGTATAAAGCACAGGTGAAATATTGAATTTAGCATTATCTGTAAAGCCAACAATAGTCAATACTTCATTATTGGTTGCTAATTTAATTTTATCACCAAGTTTATAATCATATTGATTTTTAAAACTAATATCAGCTACTACCTCGCCCTTATTTTTAAAATCCCTCCCTTCAATAACATTGGGATTTAAAAATTCATTTGAATTAATTCCAAAAAAACTGACATTATTTTTTTTATTTTCATTATTGGCATCATAAATAATCCCAGCAGTTTGAGCGAGAACTGCCTTTTCTTTCGCCTTCACCTGACTGGCAATATATGAATCAATCATTGACATATTGAGAGAATCATTGGCTTTCTCAGATAAAAAAATATCAGTTGCTTTCCATTTATCAACTGCCATTCTATTTTCTTGAGCCAAACCATAGGCCAAACCAGATAAGAAAAACACAAGATAGGAAATCAAAAACATGACACCAATTACGAGAGCATATCTTAATTTTGAATGTTTAATTTCATTAATTGCTAAAAACATCATCGAGCTCCTATTTTCTATATAAATCCCCAAAATTTCTGAGGACTAACTGAATAAAAGGACTTGTATTATATAAACCCCTTTTAAAAAAGTCTATCATAGTTCAAATGGAAGTGCTACCATAATGCTTGTAGCAAAAACCACAAAGAAACATTTGAAAAGATATAAAACTAAAAAATACATAATCCACGAAAAGAAGTAAATAAAGGGGATATAATCCCTAAAATGTCTTGACAAACCCAGGAATAATATGATATGATGATAAACGGTATTGTTTACCCCATTTTTGTGGCCCCGGAAACCCAAAAATACTTTGCAGGACTCTTACACCTGCTGTAAACAAATTCTAGTAAAAGGAAAATAACCAAAATGATGAAAACTACATTCATGGCTAACGCTCAAAACGTTGACCGTAAATGGTACGTCGTCGATGCAACTGATGTTCCTCTTGGACGTCTTTCTGCAGTTGTCGCAAGCGTACTTCGCGGAAAAAACAAACCAACATACACACCACATACTGATACAGGTGATTTCGTAATCGTTGTTAACGCTGAAAAAATCAAATTGACTGGTAAAAAAGCAACTGATAAAGTATATTACTCACACTCACTTCACCCAGGTGGATTGAAATCAGTTACTGCTGGTGAACTCCGTGAAAAAAATGCTGTACGTTTGATTGAAAAATCAGTAAAAGGTATGCTTCCACACAACACACTTGGACGTGCTCAAGGCATGAAACTTAAAGTGTTTGTTGGCGCAGAACACACACATACAGCTCAAAAACCTGAAGTCCTTGACATCACAGGTTTGATTTAATCAGGAAGGAACGAACATAATGGCACAAGTACAATATGCCGGCACAGGCCGTCGTAAAAATGCAGTAGCACGCGTACGTCTCGTACCTGGTACTGGTAAAATCACAGTTAACGGACGTGAAGTAGAAAGCTACATCCCACACGCAGACATGCGTCTCGTTATCAACCAACCATTTGCAGCTACACAAACAGAAGGTAGCTACGATACACTCGTAAACGTAAATGGTGGTGGTGTATCAGGTCAAGCAGGAGCTATCCGTCACGGAATCGCTCGTGCATTGCTCCAAGTAGACCCAGATTTCCGTAGTGCTTTGAAACGCGCTGGACTCCTTACACGTGACGCCCGTATGGTTGAACGTAAAAAACCAGGTCTCAAAAAAGCCCGTAAAGCATCACAATTCTCAAAACGTTAATATTATTCATATATCAATGTTTAAAACACTTCCATATGGAAGTGTTTTTTTGTATTAAATTTACACCTATAAAATTTGTAAATTCTCTCATACAATATCCAAAGGGTAAAATAATAAACCAATAAATTATATTTTCTATAAAAATTGTAGATTGAAGAACATGACAACCGTGGGGTTTTCTGAATGTAAGATAAAAAAAGGTATAAAAGTCACAGTTAATTCTTGACAAGTTTAGGTAGGTTTGATAGAATATAATAGTT
>NZ_JAALEQ010000017.1:0-14622 GCF_011800585.1 Lactococcus sp. EKM203L | reverse complement strand
GAAACAGCGATTTTTGAGTTTTTAAGGTAATCATTTTCTTTTACTTTTTCACCTACAAAACCTTCAATGGCAGACTTCTTCAAAGTTAAATCTCCATTATTTGAAGTGAGTTGTACATCCATATAGGTTCGAGGGTAAAAAAGGATTACAATCAAGGCAATAATTAATATGACTGTTAAAACGATGTTCCCCCAAAACAAATAGTCTGCCATATATTTGCCTATGAAGGGAATGTTACTAGAGGTCGTTGTCCCCCAATCATACTCCATGAAATTGTAATAATCCCACGTCATTGGTAGAACAAGCGTAAGTAAAAGGAGATCAAGGATAATGAGTATTATTTTCTTTCCAGTTGCCAAAACTCCTCCTTTCTTGATCTTAAGATATTAAGATCTAGTGATTCATTCTAGATAAGAAGAAGGAAACTACAGCAACCACAATCACTGCACCAACAATGGATGGTATTAATGCCATGCCAGCAAGCGAAGGTCCCCAAGTTCCAAGTAAGGCTTGACCTACAAAAGATCCAACTAACCCTGCCAAGATATTAGCAATCCAGCCCATTGAACTTCCCTTATTTGTAATCGCACCAGCGATTAAACCGATTAATGCACCAACAATTAATGACCAAATCATAAGCCACCTCTTTCTAAAGATTATAATATGTTTCTTACTTTAATCTAACACATTTAGAAATCGCATTCAAGAGATATGATTCCTTTTTTATTTAATAACACCAGTAGTTGTGGTACTTCAAATAACTAAGAAAATAAGGTTCTGTTGCAAAGTTTCAATACTGAGTACAAAAGTCCCATTCTGATACTTTGACTATGCTGGTATACCCATCAAAACTTTAATTTCAGTAGATGCCGAAAAGCCGAAGAGCGTTCCATTTCTTCGGTTCTTTTTGTATATGCCTCTCAATGCTTCTATGCCCTTAATCGTAGTTGATGCAGTACGAAGACTTTGATAAAGTTTTTTTCGACGTTTAACAGGTCTATGACCTTGCTCAATTAAGTTATTGAGATACTTGACTGTCCGGTGCTCAGTTTCGCTGTATAGCCCCTGCTTTTGTAACTTCCTAAAAGCACTAGCAATTGATGGTGCTTTATCTGTCACGATAACTTTCGGTTCCCCAAACTGCTTGTATAGTCGTTTAAAGAAAGCATAAGCAGACTGAGTATTTCTCTTTCGTCTTAGCCAAATATCCAGTGTCATGCCTTCTGAGTCGATTGCACGATAGAGATAATGCCACTTCCCTTTAATTTTAATATAAGTTTCGTCCATTTTCCACGAATAAAAGGCATGGAAGCCATCCGAGGATTATATAAGAAAACCCGAAAAGAAGGCACTCTCTTCGGGTTTTCGGTCTGTACTGAAATCAAGGTATTATTGGGAATCCCAGCTTAAATCATAGATACCGTAAGGGATTTTTTTCTTTATTTAAAACTTTGCAACAGAACCTTTTATAATATTTCTTTTTAGAAGTCAATTTATCATTTAACCGTGCTAGATTCATATTTTAAGTAAAAAACATATACTTCGTTCTATCTATTTCACAGTAAAGCTTGCCATCATTCCATTATCTTCATGATTTAAAATATGGCAGTGCACCATCCAGACACCTGGTTCATCAAATTTGATAGCAATATCTGTCTTTACTCCTTGATCCATTGGATAAGTATCATACCACGTCGTATCATTTGTTGGTTGACCATTTTTTTCAACAACTTGGAAATGCGCTCCATGAATATTCATTGGGTGTGACATACCTGCCATGGTATCCGCATTTTCAAATTGAACTTTATACATTTGTCCCACTTTAACATTAAAGGTTCCTGTATCTGGGAATACCTCACCATTAATCATTTCTTTCATTTTCATTCCTGACGTATTCATCTCCATTTCTTCGGTCAGTCTCATACTAATATCAGGAGATTTATCTAAGACATATTTTGCTAAATTATCTGTTTTTAGAGGAACGAATGGAGATATTGCCTTAGTTTTGTTGTTACCTTTGTATTTTATTTTTACCTTAGCATTTCCATCCTTGATTGTGTAAGTTTTATTATCTTTTCCTATAAGCGCAACCTCAACATCTAAACGTTGTCCAGGTGCTATCTTGAAATTCCGTACTTCATAGGGTTCTTCTAAGTTATAACCATCCTTCGCAATAACTCTAACCTTGAAAGGAAATTTAACCGTTTTAAAATTATTGGCAGAGGCATTAACAAATCGCAACTTCCCAATTTGTCCTCCTCCAAGTTCAAGGTTTGGAGCTACTTTCTTACCATTTATCGTATCACTAATTGAATCACTTTCACTCATATCCATATCGTCCATATTCATTCCAGACATCTTGGATTTCTGATCATTGTTTTCTAGTGTATCTCCTAGCATCATAATTTCATCTAGATCATAACTTTTATCTGCCTCTGTTCGTACAATTACAGGAGCATACATCCCTTTCGTTACCTGATTTTCCACTGGTCGATAATGAGAGTGAACCCAGAAAGTCCCAGACTCTTTTGGTGTGAATTTAAATGTATTTTTCTCTTTTTTCTTTAATGTAATATCTGGGCCGTCTTGATTATTAGGGATACTCAGACCATGCCAATGAATATTGGTGGTTGTACTGCTGTTATTTGAAACCTTTATTGTTGCTTCTTTTCCCTTATCAAGTACGATAGGCACACCAGCTAGATAGCTGTTCTTTGATTCATCAGTATACTGGTAATGTGTTTCTTTCTTTCCTGCAATTTCTGAGATAGTAGAAATTATATTAACCTTCACATTTGTAGAACTTTTTTTTGAGGTTATATTATAGGAATCGTCTTTTAATTGCTGCTGATTATCAATAGAGCTACTTCCCGACGAACAAGAAGCAAGTAATGATGTAGTTGCTAGAACAAAAACTCCCATATAAACTTTTTTCTTTAATTTCATCTTTTCTCCCTTAATTTCATTTTTTTGTTCAATGTAAACTAAAATAGGTTTTATCATTCTTGATGGAAATATTACATTAATCTTTACACCAATATTATGGAGGAAGGGAACGTTTAACTTAAGCGGAAAATTTGTCCAACTAATGCTAATAGGTATATAAATTTTATTGAATGATAAAACTAGAAGCACTTCTTTTTTTATCATTTTATAATCTAAAGTCTTCCTAATTTGGAAGTAAGAAAACTACATTTTGAGGACTTAAATTTTTACGTACATTTCCCCAAGGGAATGTACCACCATATCCTGCTTCTTGTACATCAAAGGTACCATCAGGGTGAACTGCCGTAACAACTGCAACGTGACCATAAGGAGAACTACCACTAGTTGTTGAGGTGCCATAGCCAGTGAATTGATCAGTGAATCCTGAGGCAATTACACCAGGTGCTAACGAAGTACGACGAAGGACTCCTTGACTGACTCCATTGGTTCCCCAAAAACCACCATTCCCATTTACAATGTTTGCAATATAAATTCCTTTTGCTGCAAAATATTGCCAAACATAATCTGTACAACCTCCTCCGGCATATGGATTATAACCTGGGGTTCCTGTTTTAGGTGGAGTTATTGAGTCATTTCCGCTCGAATTATTTGTAATGGATGTATTTGAATCACTCGAAGCTTTACTGCCAGCAACAGTATTTGAGGAGTTATATGAATCGTTTGAAGGAGTATTTTCAGATGCTTCACTTGAGGTGGTAGTTGAACTATTTGAAGGTTTGCCACCAGAAGGTGTCGTTGAAGTACTGCTAGCTTTATTATTTGAAGTTCCCTTAGTACTATCATTTAAAAAACGCGTTTGATTCTTATAAGTTTCTTCTGCAACTGCCTGAATTTCCGCAATCTTTTTGGCTTTTTCTGCTTCTTTCTTTGCAACTGCTTCTGCGGCCGCTCTTTGTTTAATTAGACTAGCTTTCTTATCTTGAGCCGTTTCAATTATTGCTTGGTAATTTAAAGTTGCAACTTTAAGTTCTGCTTGTTGGGTTCTCAAATCAGTAGCCTGAGCATCAAGATTCTTTTTAAGATTTTCATATTGATTATAATTTTGTTTAACTGTATCAGATTTTTGATTAAGGCTTTTCTGTTCCTTGATTTGCTCATTAAGCATTTGTTTATTAGCACTAGATACAGTAGCAATTGCCGTAATTCTCTGAATGGCTTCCGTTAATGATTTTGAGTTAATCACTGCGTTGAGAGAACTATTTGATGTATTGTTGAGCTGAGCACTACGAGCTTGAGCTTCAAGGGCATCTGTACGCTCAGCTATACTTTGAGATAGTTTTTCTATCTGTTCATTAAGAGCTCTCGCCTGATTCTTAGCATCCTCAATTTTTTTCTTAGTATTTTCCTGTTGTTTTAATAAATTATCTACTTTTAACTGGATGGTATCAACTTGAGATTGTGCTTTATCTTTTTCTGATTGAGCGCTTGCAATAGTCGCTTCCTGTTTAGCAATATCAGTAGTTGTATCTGCGATAACCTCAAAAATAGGAGACAGTGCAGACAAAGTAACTGTTGACATTACTAGACTAGAAATAATTTTTTTCTTCATATTAGTTTTTATCATTCCTTTGTTTCTAAAGAAACCTTATATTTTTAAATTCAATTTCTTACTAAACTATTCCTTTAAAGTAAAGAGCTTGAATATGGAGAAACGTTTGAACTCCGTTGATATTGATTTTGTATTCTTTCACTTTTCTCCTTATCTAGAATTATTCCGCATTTTAGCAGGGAGAAACCTATACTGATTGCTTGTCCAAAATATTTTGTATAGGCTTCTTGCTACTAAAAGTAGCTTGCTTAGTAGATATGTCTCTTCAAATCTTCTAATTCTCTTGACATTTTTTCATTCTGAGATTTTAACTCTTCAATCTCAGCTTGATGAAATTCATTTGCTTCATGATTAGAACTTGATTCAGAATGTTTACCATGCATTCCCTTCATCATAAAGAGCATCATGAGAGGGCAAATTAAGATAAAAGCATAGGGGATGATAGATGTTATGAACTGTGGCAATTTTTTTGCCCTCCTTTAGGTAAATTGTAGACTTCAACATTTTTAATTTTAAAGCGTCTGTAAAAAATAAGATAGGTTCCGATTAACACAAAAATAAGCGACAAAACTTGAGAAACTCGAAGCATTCCAAACATCAAACTATCTGTTCGCATTCCTTCTATAATTAATCGAAGAGAACCATACCAAATAAGGTAAAAACCAAAAACTTCTCCTCTGAGTATGCTTTTTAGACGGTGTCGGAAAACAATGACGATTATAAAACCTATTAGAGTTCCTAAGCTTTCAAAAAGAAATGTAGGGATTCGATAACTACCATCAATATACATCTGATTTTGAATAAATGACGGCAACCAATCTAGATTTTCGACTACTTTTCCATAGGCTTCTTGATTTACAAAATTCCCCCATCTACCGATGGACTGACCCAGAAAAACTGCAGGTACAGCTACATCAAGAATATCCATTGGATTGACCATACGATAATAACTAAAGATAAAAAGAACGATTGATCCTGCAATTAAGCTTCCATAAATTGCACCTCCTCCGTCCCAAAGAGCGATAATTTCATTGGGATATTTGCTATAGTAACTCCAGTTAAAGATGACATAATAGAGTCTAGCTCCAACTAAACCTGAAGGCACAGCCCAAATAACAAAGTCAATTATATCTTCGCCTGTTAGATGACGATAAGGCGCTTCCTTATAAGCTAACCAGACACCAATACCTGCACCTCCAACAATAAGAACCGCATACCATCTAATCATTAAAGGGCCGAGTTCAAAAGCAATTTTATTTATTGTCAATGATATCACTATTTATTCCTCTTACTTCTCAAATAAAATGTGCCAATGAACCACAATAGAGGAGTTGTTGACGTTATTATCACTCTCATGCTTCATTGGCAAATTTTATTTTAATGAGATTATTATATCTAACGAATTTGCAGAACTTGTGCAGAAAATAAAAAAACACTGAAAATAAATTAGTGTTTTAACTATATGGGAGTTCAATAATGAATGTAGTCCCTTGATTTTGGATACTCTCTACAACAATTTTTCCATTATGCTTTTTAACAATGTCCTGAACAATTGCTAAACCTAGTCCAACACCACCCGTTTTTCGAGTTCTAGACTTATCTACTCGATAAAATCGTTCAAAAATATGTGGGAGGTTTTTCCTAGGAATCCCCTCACCTTTATCTGCAATAACGATTTTAAAATTTTCTTTTTCAGGAGTAACAGTAAGTTGAATATCTGATCCCTCAGTGGAATATTTGTAGGCATTCATCAAAAGGTTGACTAATACTTGTTCCATACGTATAAAATCAATATTCGCATAAAAATTTCCTTCTCCCGAAACTAAAAGATTAATCTTCTTTTGACTAAACATCCCTGTGACTTTACTAACCACCTCTATAGTCAATTCTTTGATTAATACCCGATGTTTTTCAACTTTAAATTCATTTTCTTCTAACTGTGCAAGGTTCATTAGATTTTCCGTGAGCTGTGTGAGTCGGTTACTTTCTTCACGGATAATACCTAAATATTGGGCCTTAGCTTCAGGAGTCGTTGAAGAACGACTGGCAATATCTGCATAGCCTTTAATAAATGTCAGCGGAGTTCTCAGCTCATGAGCAACAGCTGAAAGAAACTCATCGCGTTCTCGTTTCATAAATTCAAGTTTTTCTGCTAAATTTTCAATTGATTTTGCTAATTCTCCCAACTCATCTTCTGTATCTACATTTAATCGAATTGATAAATCACCTTGTGCAATTTTCTCTGTTCCTGATTTGATTTTTAGCAGCGGACGGGCTACCGTACGAGTGATATAGAAAATAGCTAAGACTGTTATGAATAGAGTAATCACTACTAAAACGGCAAAAATTCCCGTAAAATTGAAGACCATTTTCTGAATCTGGTTTGTTGACAAAAACATATAAACAGATCCTAAAATTTTCCCATTTTTTTGAATAGATGATTTTGAGACAATATATTTATCTCCTAACCAATGATAATGGAGAGTCTCCGTCTTACTCTTTGTTTCATTTCGAAGTTCTGAAATATGCTTGGACATTTGACTATTTATTATTTGTGATGATTTTAATGTTTTCCCATAAGGGTCTTGGACTACAATAGCTGTTTGGCTGCTTCCTTCTTCCATCAGTACTACATGTTCTATCGTTTCAGCACTAAAATCTCCAGAAAGAACCAAAGCATGATTCTGTCCCTGAGCTACGACTGAATCAACTTCCTCACGTACCCATGTATTAACAATGAGAAGATAGAGACTAATAAATAGACCTAACTCAATTGCTACTACTACTGCCAAAAAAGACCCGCCTATTTTAACAGAAATTTTTCTTTTTCGTTTTTCCTTTATTTTTGCCATTTATAGCCTACTCCATAAACTGTAAGTAGAGAACTATCTACATCAAAACCTTCTTTACGAAGTTTTTCACGCAGATTTCTTATATGGGAGTCCACAGTACGATTATCAACATCCGCAGTAAGTCCCCAAATATGTTCAATCAATTGTGCCCTACTGAAAACATGGTTCTGATGTGTCAGAAATATTTCTAGCAATTGGAATTCAATCGGAGTAATATCTAATAGTTTTTGATTGATGCAGGCTTGAAAATTTTCTTTGTCCAATGTTAAATTTTTAAACCCAATTTTATCAGAAGACACTGTTCTTCTTAAAATCGCTTCAATTCGGGCCAACAAAATTGTTTCATCAAAAGGTTTTGTGATATAGTCATCCGCCCCATTTTTTAAACCGAATGCAATATCTGTATTTTGTCCTTTAGCAGTCAACATAATAATAGGTATTTCACTAAATTCTCTTATGCTTTTACATACAGACCAACCATCTAAATCTGGCATCATCACATCAAGTAAGATTAAATCAAAGTTCCCCTCAGCAACACGTTGAATTGCTTGAACTCCAAAATTTTCTTTTTCACAGTGGTAAATTTCTCCCTCTAGATATAACCCTAACAAATCTAGCATTCGCTGTTCATCATCTACTAATAAAATATTTTTCATTATTTCAATCGCCTTTCACATTCTATTATACATATTTTAAATAAAAATGCTCAGCCAATATTTATAGATTTTAAAAAATTTAGCTTTATACGAATAACTCAATCCTTATCATGCATTAGCTACTGCTACTACAAATATTTTTTATCTAAAGGAGTTTCAGCAGGAATTTCTACCCTCCTCTATCAACAAATATCTAAGCTATTTGTTGTTTTAACAGTTTGATGAGCCATTTTCACATAATCCTCACAAAATTTACAAGACATTCTCACAATTTGATATATTATTTCATTATATTTTATTTCTTAAGTTTAGTTTTTCACCCTTATTGATACCATGTGTCATATTTCTGGTGGAACACTCTCTTGTTTTTCATGCAGTATACCCCCTTCACCTTCTTATAATTTTTATTTTCTAGTTTTATCAAATCGCAGCACCATTGCGTAGTCGCATAGGCTATCGACAAATTCATTAATTCACTATAGCTAAAAGATTAATAACCATTTCAAAAATTGGCTAGAAAGCATCTGATACAACATAAAGCACATGGTGATACAATCTATTCCAAACACAAAATAGAAAAATCTATTGTAACTAAGTGAATAATATGTCCAATTCAAAAACCAGAAGATGCCTTACGATAAAAGTTTTTAATTATAACAAAAGTTAAAATGTAGACCATACTAAAATGGCTTAATGGATGGTATGAGTAGTTAGATTTTTTGAATTTCCCTAATCCAAAAAACTTGGATCAAAGAATATTGTTTCGGTGAGCTCAATTTTTTGAGAAGTGAATTTTTGTATTAAAAACATATTGTAGACGGTTTTACCTTATGCTAATTCTCTTTGTATACACTGCTAAATAATCAAAACGATAAAACTACATACGTAGTTTTATTTGACAAATCAAATCTACAAGTGTAAACTTTAATTAATAAAAAAGAAAGGCATAGTAATGGACATCAAAAATCACAACTGTCACCATGCAACATCTCTAAAACTTACAGGACTGACAAGCACGACAACAAATAATATCAATACTAATGACTTCAATATTTCTGATAGCGAACTGGTAGTCATGCGGATTGTTTGGTCTCTAGGAGCAACAACGGCTGATCAGATTTACAGTAAGTTGGACAAAACCTATCAGTGGGCACCATCCACCATCAAAACATTCCTGGCAAGATTGGTAAAAAAAGGATTACTTACTAACCAACGCGTCAGTCGAAAATACGTTTATCAGGCAACATGTACGGAGGACGAGGCTATTGCTCAGATGGCTCAGGATTTTATGCACAAAATTTGTGCCCGAAAACATACGAATGTCATTCTGGAAATGATTGATGCGAGCAACTTCACTGAGGATGATAAAGTAGCTATTGATGATAAAATAGCAGAGAAACCTTCAGTCACTGAAGTCGCCTGCGATTGTCTTGATAATCTGCAATATTACAGCTGCTAATGTTATAGAAAGGAGTTCCTATGTCTCAAATTATTGTTCTCATCGTTGGACTCGTCCTAATCGTCTTTATCGCCTGGTGGTTCTTTGGAAAACACGAAGTAAGTCAAGAATCTGCTACTATAAGCGCTGATGGGCAAAGTGCAACAGTAGTGGTCAATGGTGGCTATAATCCTGCTGTCCTGAAACTAAAGCAGGGCGTTCCTGTCAAATTGACCTTCAACCGCAAAGACCCTACGACTTGTCTTGAAAAAGTAGTTTTTCCAGATTTTGGTGTGGATGCGGACTTGCCAGTTGGGCAGGATGTTGTGATAACCATTGACACCTCGAAAGCTGGAGAGTATGAGTATTCCTGTGGTATGCACATGTTTCACGGCAAAATCATCATCAAATAACAGAAGAAATTACACTTAGAAAATTTAAAAATCATATATCACTCAACATCTATTTAAAAGGAGAAACTAAAATGTTCGGATCAAAAATTAACAACAAAGTTGCGGTTACAGTCGATGGCGGGTATTCCCCCGCAAAATTCAAACTCAAAGCGGGCGAACCTGCTGAAGTCACCTTTACCCGCACAACTGATAATGGCTGCACACAGCAAATTATCTTCAACGGTGAATTGCGTGACTTGCCACTCAATAAACCTGTCACTTTCGTCTTCAAACCAACTGAAAAAGGTGATCACGAATGGACTTGTGGAATGAAAATGGCAAAAGGTCATTACACTGTCAAATAATTATTTACAGAATATTAGCTCGGTTTATAAGAAAACAAAAATAAGTGTTAAATATTTTGACGCTAACAAAAATCGAGCGCCTGCGCAATCGCAGTTCAAAAGGAGAAATTGATGTCAGTTACAAAACGTTTTATCATTGGTGTCATCGGCTCAGTGCCTTTACTCATCAATATGTTCATGGGCTTTGGCGGTCACATGTTAGGTGGCGAAAAATATGGAGTCTGGATTCTGTTTGTATTTGGTTCTCTGGTTTACTGGTTTTCGGGGCTACCATTTTTGCGCACAGCCATTGCCTCTTTCAAAAATCATCATGCCAACATGGATACTCTGGTGGGATTAGGTACTACGATAGCATATTTTTATAGCCTTTACGCAATGTTCACGCGTCCTATGGGAACTTACTTTGAGGCGGTTGCTGTCGTCATCACCCTAATACTCTTAGGTTCGGTCTTTGAAGAACGGATGAAAGCCTCTGCTTCCTCAGCCGTTGACAAGTTGATGGACTTGCAGGCTAAGGAAGCAGAAGTTCTGCGAGATGGCGAATTTGTCAAATTACCGATTGAGGAAGTCATCGAAGGTGACCTCATTCGCATCAAGCCAGGCGAAAAAGTCGCAGTTGATGGCGAAATCGTTGAAGGAACGTCAACTTTGGACGAATCCATGGTAACAGGCGAGTCTATGCCCGTTGAAAAAGGCCCTGGCGATGCCGTCATTGGAGCCACGCTCAATAACACGGGTGCTTTCACTTTCAAAGCCACTAAAGTCGGTAGCGACACCATGCTGTCAAACATTGCTGAGATGGTACGGCAAGCACAAAATTCGCGTGCACCAATTCAAAAAACGGTCGATACAATCTCCAATATCTTTGTGCCCATCGTTTTAATGATTTCGATTTTGACTTACATCGTTTGGTATGTTTTCCTAGGTGCAAGTCCTGTCACTGCGCTTATTTTTGCAGTGTCGGTTATGATTATTGCTTGTCCATGTGCACTGGGAATTGCCACACCAACCGCTCTTATGGTGGGGACGGCCCGCTCGGCCAAACTTGGTATTCTCATCAAAAATGGTGAAGTGTTAGAAGCTACTCACACCATTAAAACTGTCGTCATGGATAAGACAGGAACCATCACTATTGGTAAACCACAAGTGACTGATCTTGTTTCAACAGGGAATTTTGCGGAAAATGATATTTTACGAATTGCTGCAGGACTTGAAGGCTCATCGGAGCACCCACTGGCCTTGGCTGTGCTCAATGAAGCCAAAGACAAGCAGGTTCTCCCTGCAACGATTGAGCATTTTGAAGCCATTTCTGGAAAAGGTGTGAAAGCCTTAATTGACGGCAAGCAAGCTTTTATTGGAAATGACCGTCTAGCCGAAGATTTCAACATGACATCAGAACTGAAAACACAGATGACGGAGCTCCAAGCACAAGCTAAAACCGTTGTCTTAGTCGGCTATGACAATCAAATCATTGCTCTCATCGGCATTCAAGATGCGCCAAAGGCTAGCTCTAAGGCCGCCATACGGGCTATGCAAGAAGCAGGATTCCGCACAGTCATGTTGACTGGAGACAATCACTTGGTTGCACAAGCCATTGCGGACGAAATCGGTATTGATGAGATCATTGCTGACGTAATGCCAGGGGACAAAGCTCAGAAAATCAAAGAGTTACAAGAAAATGGCCCAGTTGCTTTTGTTGGCGATGGAATCAACGATGCGCCCGCATTATCAACAGCTACCATAGGAGTGGCCATGGGTTCTGGAAGCGATATTGCCATTGAGTCAGGTGGTATTGTACTGGTCAAGAATGATTTGATGGATGTGGTAATATCACTCGTCTTGGCACGTAAAACTTACAATCGTATTTTACTCAATCTTTTCTGGGCGTTTATATACAATATCGTCGGTATTCCAATCGCCGCGGGCCTGTTTAGTACTTTGGGACTAACCCTTTCTCCAGAGCTTGCTGGACTCGCCATGGCATTAAGCTCAATCACCGTAGTCATTAGCTCTCTTTTATTGAATAACGTACATTTACCTAAAGGCAGTAAAGTTTTGGCAACAGGTCAAGGCAGTCAGTAAGGAGCTTTCATCCATGAAAAAAGTGATTGCAAAGATTGAAGATATGCACTGTGAGCATTGTAAACATGTCGTCGAAAATGCTATTAGCAAAATAAATGGCGTTAAATTTGCTAATGTGGTTCTGAAAAACGATGAAGCTGTTATCAAATTTGATGAAAGTGAAATTCAGCTGTCAAAAATCAGTGACGCTATTGCGGACGTGGGCTACGACGTCCGATTTTATAGGCTTGCTGACTTATAAATAAAAAAGTCTGTCATAACTGACGGACTTTTTTTAAATTTATCATATAATACATTTAGAAAATATAGGTAATATGGATAAGATTTATTTAATCATTACAAAAAGTGTAATAGTTTGCTCTATCACCACTGGTTTATCAGAAGTGAAAAACGCTTGAGGGCCTTTAAACAAGTTAGAAAATATAAGCAAGAGCTTATTGATAGCATTAACAATGTCAAATTTCCACCCGACATCAAAGGGTCTACTCTTGAAAAAGTTATGGATGTAATTGCAAGTCAGTCTGAGATTTTCAAAGGCGCACAACACGCTTTTATGTGGAAATCCAAACTAAGGGCTCCTGGTATTTATGAAAATCGTGAAAATCAATTAACTCTTGCTGATAGTCTCAACCAAGTGCTCAGAAGTAGTCAAGAAATCAAAATGTTGACGGTCGTTAATATAATGGCTGAGAAGAAAATCAGGGGGCTTGGGGCTGCAGTTGCCAACATTCTTTATTTTCTTGAACCAAGTATTTTTCCCCCTTTTAACACCGCAATTGTCGATGATTACAATTATTTGACAAAATCAAAAATTCGACTGGGCAAGTAGGAAGATTATTTCAAACTACGTGACGGTATCATCGAACTTAATCTACTGGGCGGTTTATTTTCAAAAGATTTAGGTGCAATTTCCACTTTTATGTATGACACTGGTAAGCTCAATTATGTCATTCGTGAAAATGAAACCATCACTATCCAGGTATCAGAGAACAAAACACTGGAAATTGTGCAAAATAAGCTAAGAAAAGATGAAACAAAAAATTTACACCAGAAAATTCAATATCAATTAGCAACCTCAGATAACGCAATTGGTTATCAGGCTTGGATTGCTTCGAATGACCACAGTCGCATGGTTGATGGAAAGCGACTCGGCGATTTTTCACTGCCTAGTTTGCCGCAAAAAATTCAAGATTTACCGGATCACCTGCGTAAAACAATTGGATTGATGTCATTTAGTTTGCTAAAGTGGGAAAATCTGTATGTGCTTTTGAAATTGAAAAATCAACTTCTATTATGTCAGGCATGAATCGCATGGATGACTTGTCCTCTATCGATTAGGAAAATATAATGATGTATATTGTCTCGCCCGAATCGCGTGAGGATGAGATTCTGGCACAGTTCAATCGTCCGCAGCATTACATGTATAACCAAAACTTTCATGACAATTTGCGATATATTCTGTTTGAAGATTTGTAGAACAATGTATCCTTTATGAAACGATTTGGTAAGGTTTTTATGATATTAGCCCCAATTTCTCATTATACAAATGGTAAATTGGTACAGTTTAGAAAAATAAAATGGATGCACCTCACTTTTTGTACTATCATGAAAACACACTATCTTCACAAGTTCTGCAAATTCTTTTTTTATAATAATTATATTAATAAAAGCATATTGTCTACATATACAACTAAAAAATTTTTCTAAAAAGAAGGTTAATTCCATGGTACTAACAAAAATATCTGCCAAAATTGAAGAAATGCATTGTAAAAAATGCCAAGAATCTATTAAGCAAGCGATTTCCGAGGTAACTGGAGTGGTTGCTGTCAGAACTGATTCACAAATCGATGTTACTCAAATTACTTATGATAGCTCTATACTATCCTATCGTGATATTAACAATGCCGTCAAACTTGCAGGTTTCAAAATTTCATACTATTTTGATAACAAAGTAATAAAATGAGGGGAGAGGATAAATGAAAAATATCCGTGTAAAGATTTATGGAATCCATGATAAAGTGAGCGTAGATGCAGTTAGAGTAGTCATTGAAAATACACAAGAAGCCATTTTTGCTCATGTTTTTTTAGATGGTTGGGCCATTATCAAAGCTCGTACTCCATCTCAACTATCAGACATTATTCAAGCACTAGAGCGAGCGCAATATCAAATTTCATGCTACTCATACTATGTTCAGATATCATAATTGGTTCTGTTGCAAAGTTTTAAATCTACTATCAAATAAGGTAGAATAATAGAAAAAGATAGCAGGAGGAATGACGAT
>NZ_JAALEQ010000016.1:0-19470 GCF_011800585.1 Lactococcus sp. EKM203L | reverse complement strand
TCACCTGAAATATTTTTCTTTGCTTCTTGTGATAAGTTCGCCCACGAAACTTGTTCGTTACCACCTTTATCAACTTTGTTAGCCAAACCTTGTGCCACTTCATTTTTATCCGCTTTCGTACTATCCAAAAAGACGATTTCAGTTGTTGCGGAGTCAATTTTACTAATTAAACTTGTAAAGTCTTTATTACCGATTATTTGTTCAATCTCACGTTGGATTTCTGAAAGTTCATAAATGTAATTCCCCTGCGGAATGCACTCCTTCCAACCAGCAATTACTGAGTATTGAAAGTTCTTCGTGCTATCAATTATTTTTTCATCATTTTCAAATGAAAACCAAGCGGTAACTTGAGCAACCTCTTGCAAAAAGCTATCCGCAACGATGTAATTGAGTTTAGAATTGATATAATCTACTTCGGTGACTTTGTCTCTGATAACATTTCCGTTGGGTAAAACAGCATTAAAAAACACAGCTAAATGGTTAAAGTTAAAGAGTTGACCATTGGCTGTGATTGTAGCTTGAATAGTTTGAGTATTAATATCCCCTTGTCTCATTTTAAGGAGCCCAACATAATTATTTGGCTCTGTGGTGGACAGTGTTATAAAATGTTCTGTCATAATAGACCCTTTCTAAAATTTGATATAATCCCTTGGATTCTTAAAGTGAGCGCTTGATGATGGCCAATATTGGTCCATAAATTGGAAATGCAAATGTGGTCCAGTCACCGGACCAGTCGCTCCCATAAGTCCAATTTGTTGGCCCTTTTTAACATTTTGACCCACAGAAACATCGATTCTGCTTTGATGTGCATACCCTGTATAAAGTCCATCCGCATGCTTGATGACCGTGTAATTCCCATACCAGTCATAATAATTACTTCCCGCTTGGACAACTTGACCATCGCCAGAAGCTAAGATTGGAGTTGTTGGATTGCCATTAACCAAGTCTATAGCATTGTGAAATTCTTGCGCTCCGGTGATTGGACTAGTTCTCCAACCCATTTCACTTGTTACGGTAATAGGACTTGAAATTGGAGCAATATAACCTCCGCCACCGCTTGGGATTTTAAGATTAACAAATTTGTTATACCATTCTTGCGCCCAAGTGCTACGTTCAGGGTGTCCGTTTAAGGGACGTTCAAAGTTTGATACAAACGCTTGTGTAGCTGTGTTAATATCCGTCAATGTCATGAATTGAGTCCAAGAATATGGATAAGAACTTGTCGCAATCCATTGGCCATTTGGTGAATGCCACATCAAGAGCTTGAATTGGGCTGTGATTGTGTCTGGATTGTCAGTGACTCCTGCTCGTGTCATGAGATTAATCATATAAACACGACCTGAGCTAGCGCCTGAACTATCCGTCCATTGCCAAACTCCATAGCCAAAACCGGGTGCGCCATTGCTTTCATCAGCTGTTGGATTTGCATCAGATTCACCCTGTGCATTTCCGAGTAAAGCGGCTGCCGCTTGTTTAGAGAAACCAGCCCCAATTGCCATCGCCCAGATTTGCCAGTACCGTTTGTCACGGTCACTTGTGACTTCTGGTGGGTATTGACCATTCCATCCACCGCCGCCACCAGAGTTTCCTCCACCGTTGGTATCGATTTTTACGCCATTAACATAAAAGTTACCTTTGATATTAAAATCACCCTGAAGTGTTCCATCTCCAAATAATTTAAACTTAGGTTTATCAAAAGTTGAATCAGACGGAATTTGGAAAACTGGAGTAGAAGAACCATTTCCATCATCTTGGTTTATTGACAAAATATAACCCGGGTAATTAATCAAAGCTGATCCGTTCGCCTTCCTTGTGTTCCCGTCATAAGTTCCAATGAATTCCCCAACTTTCCCACCGTGGATATCTTTTTGCCAATCAGGATTTTTATAATCAACATTATTTGTTTCTTTGTATTGTTCAATCGAAAAAGCACCATTAGATAATACAGATTGAAAAAAAGAATTATTTCCGATTGACTTAACGACAACCCCTTGGATAAGAACTCCTGCTAATATCCCAGCCGCAATGAAAGAAGCATTAAACGTTCCATCTAAAGTCCAAGCGGTTGTGCTTGCTCCATTGTGGACATCTTGGATTGTCGTCCATTGACCTTTTTGACATTGCTTGAAAGATATCCCAGCATTATTTTGAATCATGAAATACTGTGAATCTTGAATTTTTGGGCTATCCATAAAGACTTGTTCATAAGTTTCTCTTGATTGAGAAACGCCCGCTTCAATCCCATTGACCATGTAAATCGAGCCACCGTTCGCACCAGCACCGCGCATAATATCGTCTTGATACTTTCCAATCTCTGTGGAGTCATACCAAGTCATTTTGTTGCTATCAAGGTTAGTGATATTGCTTTGAACCTGTGACAGTTGTCGATTAATTGAGTTGCCACTTAAATTATCACCCAAACTAGCTTGTACTCGACCATTAACATGGTCAGTAACCACTTTAAACACTCTTGTCTGATAGTGATAATTTCGGTCACCTCTGTGGATTGAAACAGTATTTCCAATTGAATCGCTACCTAGAATTTCGGTACTGAATTGAGCCAATGGTCTGCAGTAATAAACCAGTTGGTCATAAGTCTTTTGCAAAAGCTCGCTTGCATCTTCCACGTCATCAAAAATAACAACTGATTTCCGAGGGAGCATTTCTCCATTTGACGGAATGCCATATTCTTTTGTCATTTCTGGATATTCTATCCAATTTTGACCTTTCGGCTTATCCAGCGGATTCCCCTTTGATTTCATCCACTCGACATCTGAAAACTCAAGTCTTCGTCCATATCCGTTCCCGACTTCTTCACCTTTTCCACGGCCAATTAAGGCAGTAACAATATTTGTACGGTCTTTTTGGTGAACAATTTTCAAAACTTTCTCACCATATTCAAAGCGCTTATTTGTTATTTTCCCAATTTGGTCATAGCAATTAATGATTTTTTTAGTAATCTTATTTCCTGTAATTTCAATTGAAAAGGTAAACTCTGCACCTAACTCTTGTAGAGCTTTTAGAGCTTCACGCATGGAAGTATAGTAGAAAGTACTGGAAACTGTTTTAATTGGTTCACAGACACCCAATACCCAGTCGCAACCTGAATCAGATAAAAGCTGATTAATCACATAAGAAAAAGACCTATTTTTAGGTCTTATATCTTTAATAATAAAATTATCCAGTTCATCGACTGCAAAATTTACAGCTTCAAATGAAAGCAGATTATCTTCATCTTTTACGGTTAAAATTCGATATAAAGAAAACTCTTGTTCTTTCGTATCATTGACTGCAATATAGTTGGCATCTTTAATTGTTTCATCAAAAGGTAAATTAGATGATAGCGTGTCATTCATTAGTTCAGAAGCATTGGTTGTGATTTCTCTTGTCTGAACACATTCTATGAATTCATGGGAATCATAACTTTTGATGACTTGTTGCATCTTATCTAAAAATAAGATATTACTCACTAAAGCACCGCCTTTCTATATTGAATCGTTAACTCATAGTTTGAACTTGAAAAATCTGTTCCAGTTGTCAGTCTGATATTTTTAAAATCAGAATCAAGATCTAAGAGGTTGTTATTTACTTTCCCATTAAGAAGAGTATCGCCTGTTTGAAAATCAAATTCCAAAAGGTCGCCATTTTTAGCTTGCGATGACTTCAAGCGATAACTTCCATCAGTTGCAATTAAACCATCTGTCAATAACTCGAATGATAGCTTATCCGGTTTAACTGGGTAAGGTAAAACTTCAATGACCTTATTTTTTACACTTTGAGTTTTTCCGTGTTTAAATGGATCGCTACAAAAGACAGTAAAACTTGAAATGATTGAATTAGTATCTCCTGGCACATTATCTGCAGTTTGGAAACGGCCATAAAAAGTATATTCCAAATCATCATGAAAAATAATAGGGACATCTTCTTGACGAATCAAGTAAGCTTTTAAGGTATCAAACTTTTCTTGTAATACTCGAGAGTCCCTATCCTCCAACTTATATTTTATCGTCAGCTCACGAGGAGGATATTTCACGTTGATGATTACTCCTCCCACTTGCAGTTCTTGTGATTCAAAGCTGAGAGAATACATTTCTCGTCCCTCTACAGCCAATGTCTGATAACCTTCTATGAGTTCTTCTAACCAAGTCCCATCATAACTCATAGCACTGGTTGGAATAAAAGGAAGGTTGCGATAATGCTCCCGTTTTGTCGTATCTCTAAACTTGTACATTTCTACCTCCTAAAATTCCATATTTAAGTTAATTGCTTGACCTTGTGCATTAGAAATGTCATCCACAAAGGCTTTAAAGCTTTGGTTACCAAGCTTCACATTGAATAAAGCTGGCTGCTTCCCTTGGTTAAGATTCACATCATGAGAAACTTGACTACTGATTGAGCGATTAGCAGCCGCAACATTTGCTCCTATGTCCACAGAATAGTCAGAGTTAATTGCGTTGGCAATCATATCCCCCATTCCTGAAACATTGGATTGAACATCACGGAAACCTCCAGTTAAACCAGAATTCAAACCATTCATAATGGCATTACCAGCAGGAATTAAAAGTTTTCTGTCGACACGGATTGGCCCTTTATGCTTCCGAATCCAATCTCCAATTCCACTTATAAATTTCATCCCATCTTCCCACTTTTGTTTGAGCCCTTTGACAAAACCGTCAATGATAGCTTTACCAATATCTAGTAAGTTGATGTTTTTCAAGGTATTGAAGATACCAACAACATTATCAATCAAATCACTCACGCTTTGTTTCAAACCGTCCCAAATTCCTTTGAGACCGTTGACCATACCGTTCCATAAGTCAATTGTACCTTGTTTGAGGTTTTCCCAACCTTGTTTCACACCATTTACAATAGCATTGGCAGAATCAACGACCCACTGTTTGAATGATGCCCAAGTGTCTTTGACCCATTGAACGGTTGCGTTCCATAAATCAACGGTACCTTGCTTGAAGGCATTCCAACCATTAATAACACCATTTACGATATCATTAGCGGTTTGGATAATCCAAGAAACAAAAGCACTCCAAGTGTCTTGAATCCATTGGATTGTTGCATTCCAAAGGTCAATCGTTCCCTGTTTAAATGAATTCCACCCATTGACAACCGCTGTAATCATATTTTGAACAGTAGTAACAATGAAAGTAGTAAGTGTTGTCCAAGCAGTTTGAGCCTCCAACACCAAAGTATCCCATATATTTTGGATGACTCCCCATAAACCTTGGAAGAATCCACCTACAATTTGAACGAATGTCGATACAATGGTTTGAATCGAATCTACCATTGTTTGCCATAACATTAGAGCATCTTTTTTCAGTTGTTCAAAATTACCTGTTATAAGGTCAATCAAGAGTAAGACTGGACCCATTACAACTGTTTTTATCGCTTCCCATGCAGAACTAAAGATTGTTTTAACTTGGTCCCATAAACCAGAGAAGAAAGTAAGGAGCGGTTGAAAAATCTCTTTATAAGCGTTAAATAGGTTTACAATTGGCTCTAACATCTTTGAACCGATGCTTTTTGCGCCGCTGACAATTCCGTCCCAGAGATTTGAGAACCATTTTTTAGTGTTGCTCCAGGCATTTTGGACACCGTCTGCACCACTTTTGGCACCAGACTTAATATTGCCCCAAATTCCTTTTGCTCCATCTTTAATGCCATTCCACTTATCGGAAAACCACTCTTTCACTCCACCCCAAGCATTTTTAACACTGTCAACGGCATCTTTAGCACCTTGGATTGTTCCATTCCAAAGTCCTTTAGCTCCGTTTTTCAGATTATTCCAAGTATCAGAGAACCATTTGGTAATGTCTCCCCATTTTTCTTTGATTGCTTCTGCTGCATCGGACGCAAATTTCTTCACATTTGCCCATACTTCTTTTCCGAATTTAGAAATTTTATCCCAATTTTTATAAACTAAAATTCCTATAGCTATAACAGCCGCTATGGCAGCGATTATTCCTAAAACTGGTAAAGAAATAGCAGTAAAACTACTCCCAATTAGAGCAAGTCCAGAACGTAAGGCTAGAAAGCCGACTTTTACTCTTTGTAGAATAACAACAGCTTGCCCAAATATTACTAATAAAGGTCCTATTGCAGCTACTATCAGCCCAATTGTAACTATCATCTTTTGAACAGGCTCAGGAGCAGAAACAAATTTATCAACTAATCCTGAAATTGAATCGGCAACTTTCCTAACTGCTGGAGCTAAAACCTTTTGAATAACTATTGCAGCTGACTCAAATGCTCCCATCATTTGTTCTAATGATGAGTTCATATTATCCTGCATTGTTCTAGCCATTTCATCTGCAGCACCGTCTGAATTTTTAAGAGACTCAGTTAGTTTCCCTAGCTTATCTGGCCCTTTATCAATTAATGCCATCATTCCAGATAATGATTCTTGCCCATATAGTGTGACCAAAGCATTTTGTTGTTGTTCGGGCGTTAAACCTTTAAAAGCATCTTTTAACATGCCAATTTGGTCTTTTAAAGGTTTCATTTTACCTTCTGAATCATAAAACGATAAACCAAGTTCATCCATTTTAGCTTGCATCATATCAGTCGGTTTCGCTAATCTAGAAAGTGCTCCTCGAAGTGACGTACCAGCTTGAGAACCTTTAATACCTGCATCTGACATAATCCCAATTGCTGCAGATACTTCTTCAATTGAGAGCCCCATAGAATTCGCAACAGGAGCGATATATTTCATCGCTTCTCCCATATCTCCAACTTCTGCATTCGTATCTGCGGCAGCTCTAGCAAATACATTGGCAACGTGGCCAGATTGACTAGCATCAAGATTAAATCCTCTTAAAGCTGTTGCAGCATTTTCAGAAGCCAGTGCAACATCACCACCAGAAACAGCAGCTAAGTCTAAAAGTCCAGGCATTGCTTCCATTATTTCTTTAGCGTTAAAACCAGCAGAAGCTAAATTTTCCATGCCTGCGGCTGACTCTTTCGCACTAAATGCTGTTTTTGCTCCCAAGTCAATTGCTTGCTGTCTAAGTTCCTCGAAGCTTGACCCTGTTGCACCAGAAATGGCTTTAACACGGCTCATTTGAGCTTCAAAGTCTCCACCAATTTTTGCGGCAGCAACCCCAATCCCTACAATAGGTAGTGTAACTGCTTTAGTCAACGTTTTACCTGTTGATGTAGCAACTTGACCTACGGTAGACATCGTGCTATTAGTGTTATTTTGGAAGTTTTGAACTTGTTTAGCAGCATCTTTAAACGTACTAACAAAATTATTATCAGTAGCCTTCAAATAGGCTTGTACACTAAAAGATTCCATATTTTTCCTCCTTTCCTAGTTATTTGCTTTTTTCATGAGGTCAATTAATTTGTTATCCTTTTTAAACTTATTCTCTGGACTTTCGATTCCTAAAATTTCATTTTCTAGTTTTTTCTTGTCAAAGAATTTTTTAAATGTTGGATAAACTGGCTTTTTACCTTGTTGTTTAGTTGCTTGAACTTGCCAATTGGCCCATGCTTGTTCATAAATGAATTCTTCTTCGTCCAAAGTCCTCAACTGAAAGGCAATGGAACGGATTGAATATTCTCGAATTGTCATGCGTTCAAATACAGATAAGTCTTGGATTCCGAAACACCGTAAGAATCTAATCATCATTGACTCATAAGTGTCCTCCGAACTTTCAAACTTTTCGGCTATTTGGTCATTTTTGCTTTGATTAACTTTCCCGTATTGCTTTCAGTAATTTCTTTCAAAACATCATCAAATAATTTTTCAATATCTTCACACTCATCAATAAAATCATCAATATCGCCTTGAGAAAGTTTAGGCGTTTCTGTTCGATTTCCTAAAAATAATACATTCGACAAAGTTGCAATGTTAGCCATCTCTAGTTCAGGGATGATTTTAACAGCAAGTGCTAGACCAAAAGAAACACCATTTTGTTCAATTACTAAATTTTTATCGAGTTCACGTACAAACTTTACTCCAAATTTAAAATGCACTTGTTTGCCTTTAATTGTTAATTCCATTTTGAATCTCCTTAAAAAAATAAAAGAGAGTCTCAGCTCTCTTTTAATTCGTTTTTTATTATCCAGCGTCCCTACGGTCGCTTAACCGATTACTGGGTCACTATGGTGTAATTTCTATTGCTGTATCTTTGAATACATACTGAACAACATCAGCTTGTTCAGCTGTGAGTGTAGCATAGCCCTTTTGAGGTTTACCAAACACTCCGAATTCCAAACTTAGCTCAAGCGCATCTTCAGAATTAGGTTCATAAGAAAAACTTGTAAGATAAGCACGAAGATATTTCGCTTTGTACTTGCCAGTGTTTGCAGTGTCTGTTCCTTTTTCAGCTTTATCAATTTCCCAAACTTCAATGATATCGCCATTATCCATAGCTTCATCCATTTCGTCAAGATGTGGGTCTCCGTTTGCCGCAATAGATGTGGCAGACAAACTGTATTCAATTGCTGCAAGAGCGCCGACGGGCCCATCTTTGGTTGCTGTAGTGTTATAATCTCGAGTTTTTTCATTAGAGTGATCTTCTTGGAAAGCCATTTTCCAAGCTGCTTCTTCTGTTGCTTTACTAAGCAAACGATAGAGCAAAATAATATCTTTACCCTGTTTTGCTGTTAATTCTGTCATATTAAATCTCCTATCTTAGTCTAAATTCTAAGTTAATCAATGCTCTTTTGAGCGGTGTACTTGTTGATGTATCATCCATCATTTGAATGGTACTTGCTTGTAAATTCAAAGCCCAAGAATAGCCATCTGTGGAACTTATATTCAATGCTTGATTAAATATATTACTTGCCATTTTTGAAGCTAGTACACGACCTGCTTTTTCGGCTTTATTCCAAACAGACAATGAAAGACTTACTGTGCCTTTGATATCTGTTTTATTTGGCTCATTAATTATCTGAATACTTTCCATTTCAACAAATGGATAGCCCACTTCATTCATTTGCTTATAATCATAAACGGTATAACCCAAGGCTTGGACTCGTTTGAACATTTCATCAAAAATAGATTGGTCTCGAGTTTTAATCATTTGAGTAACCTTTCTAAATCTTTAATGAATACGCCCTTTTGCTCATTATAAGCTGGTTTTACAAAAGGTTGAGCAGGTTGAAAACGAGTTCCATATTCAACGTATGCGGAATAATCTGTGTGTGGCCCAGCTTGTCCGCTGAATCCACCTTCTGTCAACTCCATTTTTATGGATCGTTTCATATATCCGGTATCAACTGGAACAAGTTTCTGCATATTCGCTGTCATATTTGAAGTGTTAGACTTTACAACTTGTTGAACATCCTTTAAAGAAGCTGCTTTATCCAAATGCTTTATAAGCTGGTCAATCCCTTTTATAGATAAGCTAGATTTCATTGACTTACCTCCTGCAAAATAAAAGTGTTTCGCTCACTTGGATTGCGGTAAGTCATTAAAGCCCACTTTTTATTATCAAACTCAATGTAATCATATTCTGGCATAGTAAAAAGGGGCATCATTCGCATGACTTTCGCCCCTTGTTTAATATCTCCAAAAATTTTTGCACTTCTGTCAGTTCCAATATCAGTGATATTTGCACTAAAAACAGTTCTGGCAGGCTCTTTTTCAACCCATTCGCCTAAATCGGGGTCATAGTGGGAGTCGGACGATGTTTTGATAAAAGTAACTTCATCTAGATATCTCAATACAATCTGAACCTCCCAATCTTCTTATCGCCCTCAGCTTCTTTTGATTTTCGCCACGATTCAATTTCATCGGCATACTCGTCAAAATCAGATTCTGAAAAGGTCATGCTTAGCCCTTCTTGTGAGTAGGACTGCATGCCTTCTTGTCCGATACGATTAAAACGCTTCAAGGAAACGTCCAAAACAACATATTCGAGTTCTGGCGGTACTTCTTCAATGTCAGAACCAAGAATAAGCAATAAACGTTCACGAGTGCGTTTTTCGATTACTTCCAAGCGCTCATCCGATGAGCCGCCTAAAAGCTTTTTTATATCATCAGTGATAGTCATAAGCAACTCCTAATTTTGAAATCAAATCTGATTTCTTATCGTTTTTTGTGTATTCTATCCCTTTAGTTTCAAGAAGCTCTTTTAGCTGATTAACGGTAAGCGTCGTTAGTTCATCATTTTTCACTTGCTTGGTCGCATTTATGTTTTCATATTTATGCAAGTGGCGACTTAGTAGCCGTCCCATTATGCACCAGTCGTAAATGTGACATTAACAACTTTTGTTAAATCATAGAGATACGCTGCGTAATGTTCATCTGCAGTAATTACGGTTGTTTTAGTAACAATATCACGGTCAGTTTCTACCTGAACTCCACGTTTTAAAACTAATTTCAAAGCTGGGCTATTTGAAACAATCTTGAACAATAGAGCTGAACCCTCAGCTAGTTTTTTAGATCGTACAATTTGAGCGCCTAAAACATCAGCGTAAGTTCCATTAATAAAAGCATTTGCTCCTACTTCTGAACCAATTTTTTGTGCGTTTGCATCTTTACGAATTTTTGCCGCATCTTTAGGATTGGCGATAAGAACATAGGCTTGTGCATCCTCATCATCAAAAATATCCAATGCAGCTTGAACTCCGTCAACGTTTGCTGTAGTAGAAACAGTTTGAGTGGTAGTCTTAGCTGCGCTCAATAAGTCGTCATCGACTTTATTTGCAATAGATAGCCCAAGTTGTTTATTAGATTCTCCAATTGGATCACCATAACCAGATAATACGGATTCATCCGTGATTTCTGTACCTTTTGCAGCTTTTTTAATTGTTACTGACTTAGCAGTAGTTCCGATTTTATCTAACGGAATAGCTCCGCCTTCTGCAACATCAGAAGCATCACCAATATAAGTAAAAGCTGGGAATTTCAAAGTATTACCTGGTTGCCCTTGAAGTGTTGTATCAACTTGTGCAAGAGGTGCAAACCGAAGTGCTTTATTCAATTCGTATGAAACAATTGGTGCAAGCACCTCTGGATTTACTAAGTCTGCGAGTGTTGTTTTTGTATTTGCCATTTTAATAGCCTCCTGTTATTTTTTTAAATTCTTCTGGATTAGATTTTGCTAACTCAGCTTTTTCAGCATAAGTCATTGAATCAAATTTATCTTTATCGACTGATATTACATTACCCGGAACACGTTTAGGTGTTGTCCCTGTGTTTCGTGCTTTTTCCCATTGTGAGCGTTGATTATCAAGCAAATTGAGGAAAGTTTTTACATTGCTGTAAGTTTTTTCTTCGTCAACATCAACTAACAATCCTAATTCAGCAGCACTCAAAGCAATTCCACTTTCTTTCAATACTTCATCAGCTTGGCTGGTAATGTTTGAAATTTTGATTTGTGCTTTAAGGCTTGCGATTTCATCGTCTTTAGCTTTTTGAAGTTCGGCAGCTTTTTCTTCGTCAGATTTTTCTTTAACTGATTTTTTGCCACCTTTTTCAAGTTCTTCAATACGAGCCATCGCTTGGTCAAGCTGTGTTTTTGTTTCATTTTTTTCAGCTTGCTCTTTGCCGATTCGTTTTTGAAGCTTTTCGACAATTTTGTCATTGTCAGTTGATTGTTCTTGTTGCTCTTCTTCATTCGTTTCTGTTTCAGTTTCTGAACCAACTTCAGACGTCTCATCAGCTGCTTCTTCTGCGAACAGTTGCAAATTAAGGGGTAAAAGTTCTGTATGTTCCATTTCTGGTTCCTCCTACTCGCATTTAAAGACTTGGGAGTCTGATTTTCTCGTGTTTTATTTAGTGTCCACAACATTCGGAAACGGACAATAAAAGCGAATATCAGTGACAAACGCAATTACATTTAGCGAATTTCTCATCCTTTAATTGATTTACCTTTAGCTTCTTCCTTAAGTTTAAAAGAATATACTTCATTATTTTCTTTGAGATTATCTAATCCGTCAACCTTACCGTAAAACGTTACTGTAATTTAAGAAAGATTATCCAAGCCTGTTTTAATTTCGATATTTTTTAAGTGTTTCAGCTTTTTTTCGTTAACGATTAATCCATTATCAATTTTAATTTGGTTATAAAAGTCATCTTTCATTTTTTATTTCCTTTTCTTTTATTGCGCAATTCTTCAATCGCTTTGTCAGCTTCTGCCCTATCGTCAAACGCTTGTTTGTATTCATCTTGACTGATTACTCCACGATTAAATAAACTATCATAAAAAGCTTTATCATCAACATGCGGTGCTGTGCTGCATCTACAGAACGGGTGCATGTTAGGTGCATTAATACCAGGCGACATATCTTTAATCTTGAATATTTTACCATTCAATGCCCCACAGATAGGGCAAGCTGACGGTTCAGCAATATACTCATAACTTTCAATATCCGCTTTTTTATAGCTTTCTTCTTGAATAGCCGTTTGAACTCTCGTTGTTTCTGATACTAGCAATCGTTGTGCGTTGTAAGTCGCATTAAGCTTTCCTTGTTCAGTCATCAGCCTTTTAAGTTGTGGGGCTAGTGCTTTCGGATTGATTCCGCCAGTTACTGAACGAATGAGAAGTTTTTCAATATCAGCTTTCAATTCAAATTGATATTGCCAAAGTTTGTCAGAGAAACTGGCAAATCCTTCGACCTTATAACTTCCATTAAGAACTGATTCAACTAAACTGTTATAGCCTTTCTTTGGAACGCTTAAACCAAGAATTCCGGCTTGTCTTTCAAATTCTGTGAGAGCTGCACCAGTCAAATTCTTTGAGAAATATTTGTCCAAATCGTCAAATACAGAAATAAGCTCCAGACCAATATTTGCTTTCAGAAGTTCTAAACGATTCACTCTCATGGTCAAGTTATAAAGTTTCAACACTTGATTTGCTTGGTGCGAAAAGTCTTTTTCTTCTACGTATTTCTTAGCTTTATTGGCAAATGCTTTGACATCCATTTTATCCGCACGTTTCATGGCTTCACTAATAGAAACCCCTTGACCATTCGCAAAGTTCTGCCAGTTGGCATTGATTTCTTTTTGAATAGCCTCTTGAGCTTCAAATAGCTTATCCATGATTTGTTTCATGCGTTTAGTATCATCTTTGATTTGTTGCGCCTGCCACGCTTGCTCACGTTTTTTCCAGTAATCAGGAGTTTTCATAAGTTACTCCTCATTGGTTTGAGAAACCGCTGCGTCCGTTCCCTTTTCACTAGGTTGCTTGTCCTTGTCAAAAATAGCTGTAGAAGATTCTTCTTTTTTGATTTTTTCCATTTCAGATTGGACATCTGGAATAACAGAGATGACACTCAAAGCAGTCTCTTGGCTTGTAATTCCCATAAGAATATTAGCAGTCTCAGCTTGCTCTTTAATATCTTTAGGCTCATTACGTGTAAAGGTGTACTCAATATCTTTCCAAGCATCCTTGTTTGAAACATTTGTACTTAACTCACAATATAATTTGTAACGGCTATTCAATGAAGATTGGAACTTACGTTGAAATGACAAAGCTAAGTTGCTCATTGCTTGAAGCTTGTAAGCTAACGAGACACCACTTGATGACCCGAAAGATTCATCAGAGATATTCGCAACCATTGTTGTTTGGAAGATTAATTTAGTCAGTCTGTCCAATAGATTTTCCGTTTGAGAATCACTATCCGGCTTTTCTAAGAATTTAACATCTACATTTTTCGCTTCGGAACTCTCGCCATAATAATTAATAACACGGTTACTACGAATGTTTTTCAAGTCCTCTTCTTCAACTGCAGCACCTAAGAATGCCAAGTACTGATCGCTGAAATAATCAACATCATTTGCTTTTTCACTAATTGCTTTGTTAAAAGCGTTGACTAATGAAATAACAGATTCAAAGATACTCATCCGTTCTTCGTTGAAATAGAACTCTACAACTGGCAAATCTGGATATGGGTTGTAAGTCTTTTCTCCAAAACTAATCTCATCATTTTCTCCGCTGATTTTAATAGTTTCAAGTAGAGTATAAACTTCTCCTTGAAGTTTTTTGTCCTCGTCAATACCATATCTCACGGCAAATAAAGGCTCTTGTTTGACTGTATCGTCATAGACCATAAACATATTTTCTGGACCATTATAAACAACATTCGTTTGAGTGTCCTCGTCTTGATACAAGAGCTCAAACGCTCGACCATAAATACAAGCCATCTTTGCAAGCTCTGACTCTTCATCTTCCATGTCATTCAGGTTATCAAATTCTTGCAGTTTAGAAAGTATTTCTTTATCTGAATGAGACTTTTTAACTGGAATCCCATTGAAGTAGCCTGTGAAAGTATCAACAATATATTTAGTGAAGTTAACAGCTAAACGATTATCTGGTTTCCAAGGGTCTTTTGCCGGTTCATCATCAATAGTCATAATTCCAAGATACATATTTTTTAAGTACTCATACCGAGCAACTTCTAATTTATGTTTTTCCATGAACTTGTTAACCACTTCAACTGTGATTGGTTCATCTTTTGGAAATGTCATTAATTTAGGTGGTTTGTATTTCAATTAGAATCCTCCTTTGAAAGATTTTAGTTTTGCTTTACGAGTTGTCATTGTCTCAGCAATCCCGGTTGTTGCATCTGGCGCATCATCATGTTTATTTTTACCTTCACGTTGATAAGTCGTCATTGCTTGATAGTATTCTGGAAAGCGAGTCCGCCAGTCATTTGGAAATCGAACGTGCTGCTCTATCCAGTAACTATTGGAATAAATTCGGGCTTCTTTATTATTTCCTTGGAAGAAATCTTCTACAGCACAAGCAACTTTACCTTGAATCTTATCTCTGACAGAACGAGCAAAAGACCGACCGCCATTGTTACGCTCGATTCTTGATGCATTTACTCTGTTATTAATTAATTGATTGGCCACTGCGTTTTCTGTGTATTCCATCGGCTTTTGAGTGTAAATAATATCCAACACATCCGCAAAGCCGTCTGAGGTTTCACCCCACACAATCGAACAGAGATAGTCTTTCCCAGTGTCTGCAGTATCGCAATAATTCCAAATCTTTTTGTACTCTGAGCGAGCGTTGTAGGTTTGGAACTCACTATATAATCGACCTTTGACATCAATCGGTTCTTGTTGGTAGTTGGCGCTGGCAATATCAGCACCCATTGTTTTTACTTTGCGCTTATAATCTTCGAGTGTCAGAACATCATCACAAAGCATTTCATTCGTTTGCTCATTAAAAGCCTTAAAATTAATATGCTTTACTCGATAGCCATTCTTAGGCAATTCACGCAAAGCCCGTCCAGCTAAATCTTCACTATGCCAACGAGTCATATTGATAATAATCTTTCCGCCTGATTCCAAACGTGAAAGCATGGTATTAACAAACCAGTCCCAATGTTTTTCTAGAACTGTCGCATTGTTGGCTTCCTCAGCATTCTTAATAACATCATCTATGATAATAATGTCAGCACCAAAACCTGTTGCAGTACCTGTTGGAGAGGTTGCCAGATAGTTGTTATAACCGTCCGACAAACTCCAAAGGTTTTTCGCAGCATCTCCATATTTTATTGCAGCATCGAAAATATCGGAGTAAACGATTTTGTTTTCGTCTGCTTTTTCTTCTTGAAGTGTATTACGAACATTTTTAGAAAAGACAGTAGATAAAGTTTCGTTATATGAACCAGTCATGATTTTCTTCGTGTGGTCATTACCAAGCACCCACTCTACAAATTTACCGAGCGTGAGCGACTTCCCGTGACGTGGCGGAAGATTCAAAACTAAAACATCGTGTTCATCATCATTTAGAAACGACTGAAACTCTTCACACATCGTCACTAGATAAGTCCTATCTCGTTTATAAAAGCTTGGCATGATGAGATTACAGTAATCAAAGAAAAAGCGCTTGGACAGCTCAATTTTTGCCCCTAGCGCTATTTTATCCATCACGACTCGCCAACTTTCTAAGCTCTTCAGTTGATAAATCTACAAAAGGATTGGTTTTGACTGAACCAGATAATTCAACTTTGTTTGTATAATCGCCATCCATTTTATTAAGAGTGTCAATTGCCTTAATCATGTCAGCTTCTTTTTCGGCATTTTTAGCTATCTCTGATAGAGTGACCATTCGCTCTTTACGAGTCATAATCGCAGCATCTTGAGCTTCTTCTTGAAGTTCTTTATACCTTACCAAAACCTTACCAAAAAGTTCGCTTGCTTTTACATCTACAGTTGAATCTTTCCACTTTGATGATTGCTTAAATGCTTCTCTGTATGCTTTTCGTTGGCTCATGCCAGAAATTAGGCATTGAACAAATTTTTCGTGTCTTGCATTTTCTAATACTGGCATTTAATCTCCTTTCCAACAATAAAAGGCTGCCCAATGGACAACCTGTAATAAAATATAATAGCAAGTCAGGGAGTCGAACCCTAACAAGCTTATGAAGCAAATTCAAACCGATACTTATGATATTTTGTGCTTTTGCCTTTTACTTCATAATACCAGTATATCAGCAAAAACAAGGGTTGAGGTGCCAATTTCATGCCAAAAACGTGCTATTTTTCTCCCAATTTGTCCCATGATTTCAGATAAAACTAATAATATGAGGGTCAATGTCTTTTCTAAAGCGATAATAAATAAACTTAGCTTTCTTTTCTGAAATCTCAATTCCTTCGTTATCAAGTTCCATTATCACTCTGTACCAAGTAAGACCACCGTAACCAAAGTGTTTCAGCCTTACAATTTCTTTTTCATTATAAATCAAGGAGTCATACCATAGGTTGAATTGGTACATGAGGTCTTTGAGCTTGATGTATTCCTCATCATTTTCAAGCGCTTCTTTATTTAAAACATGACTTTCAGGCTCCGAACCACCAGAATAAGCTGTACGGATGCCTAAATTATCTACTTTTTGTTTATAAAGATATCTGCTTTCAATTGATTTTATTCTGGCTTCAAGTCTGCCATTTACGTAATCTCCAATAATTCTATCTAACTTATCTGCCATTAATCAAATTCTCCTTTTGTGGTATAATTAAGTTAGAAATTCAGTTGCCGAAGCCCATTGCCGTGGGCTTTTTTGTTTTCATGTAATACCCATAGATTTTAATATCAATCCTATAATCAAACATGACATTGCGAATAAGAGTACATAGTATTTTGTTTTTTCGTAGAAATAAGTAACTCCATGAGTAATTGGTTTATAAATACTTCTATCAAAAGCTTTACCGGCTTTTTCTATGAAATTACAGACCATTTCCATTTTATTCCCTCCAGTTGAGTTTAGCGAGTTCCTAGCTCAGTATGATATAATACGTGTGACCACAAAAAAATATAGAAAATATTTTTTATCACACCCGCTCGAATTTGGTCAATTCGGGCATTTTTATTTTGGAATAAATTATTGGTCTGTGTGCTATAATGTTGATGACCAAAATAAAAATCGCAGTATTCTTCAGTATTTCGCTCGAACTTGGTCAGTTCGGGCATTTTGTTATAATTAAAGATTTTTTAATAAATCAAATTTTATAGTTGTCAATTAATCAGTGGTATAATAAATGTGACCATTTAATATTAACTAATAATTTTTACAACAATCGCTCAAGCTTGGTCAACTCGAGCTTTTTTGTTATAACTTATTTTTATTATGGTATAATGTAGTAGACCTAAATTTTAAGAATAAAATTTAAACCTAGAACATATAACTCGAACCTGGTCAGTTCGGGTTTTTTTATTTTGGTATGAATTATAGTTATATGTGCTATAATATTTAAGACCAAAAAAATTCGCAATATTGTTCAGTATTTCGCTCAAGCTGGGTCAGCTTGGGCTTTTTTATATTTCCTTTTATTTAAATCATATTGCTTGTACTTGGTTAGCAATAGTTTTAAAATAAAATTGTACAACCAATACAAACTATTTGAAGGAGGACTAACTCATGAGCTATGTCGTAGATAAAAGTGGTGACTTCAGTGATTATCATGAAGTACACAAGGGAACTTGCCCTAATCGCCCAAAAGTTAATGATTCATATCTTATTGATGGGGATTTTGAAAATGATATCGAAGCAATGGAATACATTCGTAGAACTTATCCATCACTTCAAATTAGGCCGTGTTCATCTTGCATGGATATATCATCACGTTAACTTGTTATCCCTCAAAGCCCATATCTTTGATTTGGGCTTTTTTTGCGTTCAATTATCCTTCCATAAATAGAGAATCATAATTAAGATATAAAGAAATTGTCTTGTTTCAGCCAATCCCCAATTTCTAGAAATATGTTCAAATATGAGGTAAAAGACTGATAAACAAGTTGCTCTTATTAACCCTTTGATAACTTTATCTTTCATCTTTTAGTCTCCTTATAATCTTGATACAGACCTTCGAATATTGCTGTAGCACATTGTAACGTAGCCAGTCCTAATTCAGCAGCAGAACCTTTGAAGTATGTTCCGTCTTCATTCCATCCAGCGATTGAGTAAGGATACTCATTTTCTGGATGAAAAATGATATGTAATTCTTTAATCATGGTCTACCTCCCGGTATATCTTCAACGTAGCATTTCATATCTGCACCTAACCCAATAGGTGGTACATCAATAGCTGAAACTGTTGTATTTGAGGGATGTAAGCTTTTGCCAATATCTATAAAAGCTTTTCCTATAACCATTGATATGTTTGATACAGCGATTTTGATACCATTGAAAAGTTTGATGAAAGTTTCAATATTTGGAGCATAACTCTTAATTAACCTATGCTTAATCCTCAACCATTTAATTTGTCGTTTTTTAGTTGTTTGTCTTTGTTTCTTCCAACTTGCTTTCATTCAATCCCTCCCCACCAGTCATTGACCAGCGATATTAGTTTGTCGGTCATTTTATTTCTCCTTTGGAATTTTGAATAGTCTCTGATAGTTCCCAAATTAGCTTGTTTTACACTATTCAGTAAAAGTTTGATATAATACTCGTTAATAAATATTGGAGGATTATTGAATGCAAAATGTAGATTTAATCAAAAACGAAATCAAAACAGTTATAGACACTTGCGATAAATTAATTCATGAAGAAAAATTTGATGAATTAGTTAATTTTTATACCGAAGATGCTACGTTAGTAATAAAACCTGGTATGAACGCAAATGGCCGTGAACAAATTAAATCTGCTTTTATAAAAATTGCATCTTACTTTGATAATTCAATTAAACCTGTTGAGGGAAAAATGATTTACCTTGTTGCAGGAGATACAGTTCTTGTGCTAGCTCAAACATTTTTAGAAGCAAATCAAACAGCAACTGATAACTCTGAATTTTCAATGAAACGTAGAGCAACTTATGTTTTTCGCAAAATTGACGAAAAGTGGCTCTGTGCAATTGATAATTCTTATGGAACATCACTTGTAGACTAAAAATAATACACATTAAGCAATCTCATAAAGGTTGCTTTTTTCATCCCTCCCCCACTTTCACTAAATCAACTCCGAGGGCTTTGCCTGCGAGGTAGGCGAATACTATTCGATAATTACCAGCAATAGTTTGAACAATTAACTGTGGTATTTCATCATATGTTACTCT
>NZ_JAALEQ010000015.1:0-25086 GCF_011800585.1 Lactococcus sp. EKM203L | reverse complement strand
TAGAAAAAAACACAGAAAACTAAGCATAGTCTACTGTGTTTTTCTTTATGTTACAGACGCCACTTGACTGTTTATTCGGTTCTGTTGCAAAGTTTTCCAAAAAATCTATTTTAGTGTAAAATTGAGAAAAAAGACAGAGAGGACAGAGTAATGAATCATTTTAAAGGCAAACAATTCAAAAAAGACGTCATTATTGTCGCTGTTGGTTACTACCTGCGTTACAATCTAAGCTATCGTGAAGTTCAGAAATTGTTATATGATCGTGGAATAAATGTTTGCAACAGAACCTAATTTTTAAAGAGATGAAATTTATAATTTGAAGATCTTATTTTATTTCTCTGGACCTTTCTATTATCTAAGGAAATCAAAGTATTAATGGGAACACCTACTTAATAAGGTTAGACTGTCATTTTAATATTTAAATGGCGCATAGTTTGCTTCATAACTAGCGTTCAAAAAAACTAAAAAGTATCATAAAAAGAAGGCACGCTTATAAACATGCCTTCTTTTATTTGTTGTGTTATTTAACTTTCATCAATCGTAATCCGTTTAATGTTACTAAAAGCGTTGCTCCCATATCTGCTACAATAGCAATCCATAGTGTTAGCCAACCTGGTATGACTAGTAGTAGAGCTAATAGTTTTATACCTAATGAGAAGGTGATATTTTGCTTAATTACTTTTAGAGTTTGACGGCTAAGTCTAACAATGAATGGTAATTTTTGTAAATCGTCGCCCATTAGAGCAACATCAGCAGTTTCGAGAGCCGTATCTGTTCCTGCACCGCCCATTGCAATACCAACCGTCGATGCAGCTAATGCTGGTGCATCATTAATGCCGTCGCCCACCATTGCTACTTTATTATAAGTTGTCCGCAATACTTTAATCGAATCTAATTTTTCTTGAGGCATTAGATCTCCTTTTATTTCAGTCACACCTAATTGCTTACCAATAGATTCAGCGGTTTTAGTATTATCACCAGTAAGCATAATAGTGTGTTCAATTGACAACTTGTGGAGTTCAGAAATAACGGCAGTACTTGAATCTCTTACTTCATCCGCGACAGCAATTACTCCTAAAATTTGTTCGTCAGTACCGAAATACATGGCGGTTTTCCCTTGTTCTTGAAATTGTCTGTATTGTACTTTGACCGCTGTTTCTTCGATTACTGATGCAGAAAACAGTTTAGGGCTTCCAATATAGTAACGTATGTTCTGATGTATACCTGTAAGTCCTTTACCTGTGATAGATTGGAAATCCTCGATTTGTATTGACTTGTAATCCACATTAGTTTTATCCGCTTCGTTTAAAATAGCAGAAGCTAATGGGTGTTGAGAAAGAGATTCCAACGATGAAATAATCGATAGATAATTTATATCAGTTTCAGAACTGGTTGCAATGAAATCCGTTACGACAGGCTTTCCTTTTGTTAAGGTTCCAGTCTTATCGAAAGCAATTGCTCTCAAATGACCAATTTCTTCCAGATAGACTCCGCCTTTTACTAAAACACCATTTTTTGCTGCATTACCAATAGCCGAAACAATTGAAACAGGTGTTGAGATCACTAATGAACAAGGACATCCGACAACTAAAATGGATAACCCTTGGTAAAGCCATTTATTCCAGTCACCACCAAAGAATAGCGGAGGAACAACCACTATCAAAAGGGCCATAATAATTATGAATGGCGTATAGTATTTTGCAAATTTATCTACAAAGGCTTGTGCAGGAGCTCGTTCTCCTTGCGCTTCTTCAACTAAGTGAATGATTTTGGCAATCGTTGTATCCGTTACTTTTTTTGTTACTTTGACTTCAAGAACACCTTCTTCATTTAGTGTTCCTGCAAACACTTCATCATCTAACTGTTTTTCAACAGGAACCGATTCTCCTGTTATTGCTGCTTGATTTACTGAAGAATGACCGTTGATAACAAGCCCATCCATGGCTATTTTTTGTCCGGGTTTAATGATCATAATATCGTCGATATCGATTTTATCGACACTGACTAATTGCTCTACATTGTTTCTCCTGATAAGAGCTTCTTTGGGAGCTATATCCATAAGAGAACGAATCGACTGTCTTGCTTTATCCATTGAAAATCGTTCCAAAGCTTCGCTAATAGCAAATAGTATTACTACAATAGAACCTTCGGCCCATTCTCCAATAAATGCGGCCCCAATAATTGCAATAGTCATTAAAGATTCCATGGAGAAGTCCAATTTGATCAAATCAGAGAACCCTTCTTTAAATAAATCAAATCCACCAATTATTATTGCCAATATATAAAGAGCTTTCGTTAATAAATGATCTTCGCCCAATGATAGTTGGGAAATCACAGCAACAAGTATAAAACCAAGAGAGATGATTAAAGCGATATTCCGTTTAATAAAAGACTCTTTTGATCTAACTTGTTCATCATTTTCTTGATCATCACGAATGATAAGATTTTCGAAGGCTCCCGCTTCTTCGAGTTCTTCAATTGTTGTTTGGCCTTCTACTGAAATCTTACTTGCACCAAAGTTTACTGTTGCACTCGTAACTCCTGGCAACTGCTTTACATTTTTTTCAAATTTACCTGCACAATTTGTACAGCTTAATCCTTCTATTCGATAGGTTTTTTCGGTCATTTTCTCACTCATGCTAGCACCTCTTCTTTAAAATTTACGCCAAGCTCCATAAGATTTAAGATTTTGATATTTTTAATAAAATAGTAGACTAACTTACCATCCTTGTGACTATCAACTACTCCCAATTTTTTTAAGGAGTTCAGATGGTGTGAAGTTGTTGCGACCGAAGCATCAATGATATTAGCAATATCACAAACACATAGCTCATCTTCATGAACTAAAGCATGTACAATTTTAAGTCGATTTTCATCTGACAATATTTTAAAGAAACCACTTACTGACGGAGTATCAAAGTTTGCTAGTTTAGATTTAGCACGATTAACTTTGTCTTCATGAATACAAGTTATTTCACAAATTTCATTATTCATACGATCATTCCTTTACATTCAAATGTTTGTTTGAATGTATTATATCAGAACATTCATCTATATTCAAGTGAATGTTTGAATGTTCATAAAATGGTCATTTTCTGATCACATAATTGGTGTGATAAAATCAGACCAAACAAAAAAACAGATTTACATTTTAAAACAATCTGTTTTTTTGTTTCAACTTTAATCTTCATTTCTCATGATATAGTAGTAAGTTCCGACTCCACATACAATTGCAACAATAGGTCCGCCAATTATTATAACCCATAATGCCGTTGATTTTGATATTGGTTGTGTTAGTAAATCATCAAGGATCGGAATTCGACTACCAATTCCAAGTATCGCATCAATTATAATTAAGACATAAATAGTAATCAGAAATGGCATTCGTTTACGCTCAATTATGAATATTATTGTTGTGATAACTAATAAGATTAAGATAATACCAATTCCCCACCAACCCGGTATCCTAAAAGAAAGTGGTGTTTTAAAAAAAATACTCCCGATGATTAGGCTAACAAAAATTACAATACCAAAAGCATAACTAGTGTATTTTTTTATTTTATTTGTTTGATATGTTTCTTTTCCTATTAGCCATAAAGCTGTAATTGAAAATATAAAACCAAGTATTCCAAATATTATTAAATTACCAAGATCTAATTTCGATGAAGGAGACACCATATTGGGAATAGTAAAGAAAATAACATAACCAATCACGATATAACAAGCTATCTTAAAAATATCAAAAAAATGTTTAGGTAATGTTTTAAGGATCTCATCTGCCAAAGACTTTGGGTCTCTACCAAAATAGAACTCGGCAGATTCTCCATTACTTTGAGCATCGATTAAGTCATGCAACATGTCTAACAAAAGTTGTTCCACATCTTTTTCTCTGTTGAACGTTGATTTACTACGAATATAGACTAACAAATCTTCATAGTATCGTTTGTTTTCTGAGTTTAAATTTTCCCGTAGTTGATTATTTTCATTAATTAACTTATCACTGTTCATAAATCACTCCTTCTTTCATTAATTAAATCATTGACACTAAGTGAGAGTATATTCCATTTAGCGAGAAATACTTTTCGTGCTTGTTTACCAGTATCTGTTATATAGTAATATTTTCGTTGTGGCCCTTCTTTAGATGGTTCAATTTTACCAAGGATTAATCCTTTTTTTTCCATACTGGTTAGCAATGGATAAATTGTTCCTTTAGGAATATCAGCAAACCCATACTTTGAAAGTTCCTGACTGATCGCATAGCCATAATATGGTCGTTGATTAATTAAAATTAACAAACAGCCTTGTAGAATTCCTTTAAGCATTTGACTAGAAATATCTGTTTGAGACAAGTTTTACTCCTCTTCTTAACTATCTTGCATTGCATATTAGTATTATAACATAAAACACTAGTTTGTAAAGCATAATAGTTGATGTAAGTATTTTTATTTAGCATTCTATACCTCAATGTTGTGAACTAGTTCAATTATGACGTTAAGTCAATTTAAGAGTAGTCCAATTGCTAATATGCGAGAATTAAGAAGGTTTGTTAGAAATCATGGTTCAGAGCATAACTTGCCAAGTATGAAAGTTATTAATTCTGTTTTACGTTCACATACTGGATTAGTCCGATTGTATTTTGATGCTGTTTATCAAGAGCGTAAATATGGTTCTAAAATCGACGAGGAAACAGACGAAATTTTATAAATATAATTTAGTGATTCTATTTTTACAGCTAAATTAGTGAAATTATTCTTGATAATTTTTTTATTAACAATTGTTAATGATTTTTTTAATTAAAGAATTATAATCAAATCATTAACAATATCAAAGGAGTTAGAAAATGGAAATTCAAACAAATTTTCAAATTGTATCTGATGAAGAACTTTCAGAAATAGTTGGGGGTGGTTATCCTAATAATCAAAGTATGAATGATGTTCTTCATTGGCTTAATGGATGGGTGGATTGGGGTGAATTAGATTGACAAAATATATTTACCCTAATTTAAAAGATAATCAAAAATATTTATTAAAAATTATTGATGGGATTTTAACTAGCAATAATATTTCAAGCGAAGAAAAGAAGCTTTTTCTGATTGCAAAAAGCAATATTGAAAAGGGTAGAAATTTTGATCCCCAAATCAGTGAATTAATTTCTAGTTTACAGTACCTTGTTCATTCAGATGATGTGCTTGTTTTTTTTGAAGAAGCACGAAAAATAATGCAAATTAACCCAGGAACCGGTGGTTCTCCATATGGTTGGTCAAATTTTGAAAGTAAATAGTCATTTACTAAAAGCAGAGAACAAAAGAGACAGGAAACTGTCTTTTTTGTTTGCTTGGGGTCCGGGGCAAACGCCCAATTTTGGCAACTGCAGTTGCCAAAACTTTCCGCAGGAATCGTCAGACAGACCTTACCTTTATGTTAATAATGTCTAGTAAGTTATACTTTGATGCCGTTTATCAGGAACGTAAGTACGGCAGAGAGGACATAAACAAAGAGACTGGTGAGATACAAAATTAATTATAAAATGGGAAGTGGGTGCTCAAAATGAGCGCCCTTTTTTGTTGTCGGCTAGCCGACTTCTGATACATTTTTTTAAGCACAAAAACCACCCAATTTTGGAGTGGTGTGTAAGGGTTCTGTTGCAAAGTTTTACATTAAAATAGATTTTTTGGAAAACTTTGCAACAGAACCATCTTATGCATACTAGCTTTCGTTGTTACAATGCTCGTCTCATGGTTTAAGCATTAATAATGAACAAATGACTAATAAAATAGCTATTTTGGGGTTGGATGTTAGAGAATTAATCTATAGGATTCTCTTTTTATTCTTTATTTTGTTATGATTGATTTAGAAGAAGGAGGATTTTTAATTATGGAAAAAATAAATGAAGTTCCTGGGCAAGTGAGTTTTGGACGAGCATTGAAGGATTTTTTTATTGGATATATTGATTTCAAGGGAAGAACGACTCGAGCTGGATATTGGTGGATGACGTTAATTTTAATGATTATTTCATTTGTTCCAATTATTTTTTTTGTCTATGTAGCAATTGGTTCTGATATGAGTATTTCAGGGAGTGCAAACGAAACTGATGTTTTGGCTTCTACGTTTGAAAGCTTTATTATTCCATTGTTTATTATGGCTATTATTGGGATATCATTATTTCTCCCAAGCCTCGCTATGGCTGTGAGACGCTATCGAGATGCTGGTTTACGAGGGCGAGGATTTTTAGTTTTATGGGGCATATCCATTGCTTCTAGTTACACAGAAACAATAAGTACCTTACAACAAAGCGGCGGAAGTGCAATATTCACATTTTTGACATACGCGATAGGGTTACTGTTCTTTATTTTGACAGTGTTACCAACTAATGCAGTTACTACAAAATCGGATAATGGCTTTATACTCTTTTTCTTACGAGCAAAATAATAATAATCTATATTTGAATTTACAAAGAATAAAAAAGGTTCTGGTATAAAAATTTCCAGTACCCTAAATTTAATCTATTAATGAAAGTTGGAAAAGAATTTTGAATTATATTAAGAAATTTTTTATTGTATTGGGGCTTGCAATACTCAGTCAAATAGGGATGGCTGTTTATGGTGGAGCAAAAGGTTTTTCTTTAGAAACCGGTGCACACAAGTTATCCTTACTAGCTGTACTCATTCTAATTATATTTATTGTGGGGAACATCTACTTATTAATGTATTTAGGTAAAAAGTTAGGTTTTTTAACGCCAAGCAAAGATTTCCTCACTAAGAAAAACATTATATACATCTTAGTGGGTACTCTAATTGCTCGGACTATCGGAATTGGTGGTACATTATTGCTTAATGCCACAGGAGTCACACAGACGGCAAATGATGAAGCGATAGGACAACTTTTTACAGGTGAAAACCCATTATTAATTATCTTACTTATTGGTATCGCAGCTCCAATAATGGAAGAAATCGTATTTAGAGGAGGAATTGTCGGCTATTTATTTAAAGACCTTCCAGTTGTTGGAATTATTGTAAGTAGTGTGCTTTTTGGGTTGATGCACTCCCCAACAAACATCATCAGTTTTCTTATTTATGGTTTAATTGGATTGACCTGTGCTATAGCTTACTTTAAGACAAGACGATTAGAAGTTAGTATAGCTATACACTTTTTAAACAACATTTTACCTGCATTGGTACTTGCTTTCGGTATATCATAGTAAATAACGTTAAGTTATGAACAAAAAGACTTGTCAAAGGTTTTTCTTGGCAAGTCTTTTTGTTCATGCTCGTTGGTCTGCTTGACGACAGAAGCAGTCCGCTTGCAAAGCGGAATTGGTATATCTATAAAAGATGTTGTTGCCTTGCAATTCTGAATTATCAGACAATTAAGATAAAGGTAATATAAAAGTAACCGCAACGCAACGGTAATGTTAATTTAGATTGATAATAAGTATATAATAGTAGTTATAGAAAGGAGTAAACATTGAAAGAAAATAATTGGTATACATTTTCAGAGGGTAGTAAAAAACTAGGAAAAAGCCATTCGTATTTGTATAAAAGTATGAAAGATAGACCTGAACTATTTAAAAGTACAATGATTCAAAAACAAGGTCGAATTTGGTTAATTTCAGATGAAGGCTTGAATCATATTAAAAAGAATACAAAAAAAGAGGGCGACCACCTAAGAGAGGTAACTCTTAACGTGGTCTACAAAACAAACTACCACTTTGTTTTTACCTCTTTCAATCTTAACATTTTTTAAGTGCTATTAGCCTTAAAAAATTTAATGAAAATAGTCTGAATAATCAAAATATTAGTACATGCCAATTATACTATGGTATATGAAAGAAGTGATAGTTATGAAAAAAATACAGAATATACTAGGTAAACTTTCTTTAATAATACTAATACCTTTTTCCTTGATTTTACTAGTATGCAATATTTTTATGTCTATGCTAAAAAAATTCTTTCCTATGTTATTTACTTTTATCCCTGTCGGAGCACTGACAATATGGATATATGGGGAAGTTGTGGCATTGATTACAGCTCACAAATTTATCAAGTGGAGTTATTTTACACCTAATGAATATCCGCAACCAATACCACATCTTTTTAATTGTGGAATGACTTGGGAAGCCTTCGCAAATTGGTATTTGTTACCAATTTCCATAATTGTAATTTTAGAATTTATTTCAATTTATGGAATTTTAGTATTATCAGATATTAAAGAAATAAGCGGAAAGTAGGAGATGAAAAATGAATGATGAAGAAGCAGTTAGAGTAGTTCTTGGTATTGGTCGGTTCACTATAACTAATGGATATAAAGGAGTTTCTAAAGTCTTGAATGGTCGCATAAAACATTTGAATAAACCAATATTTAATACAAGTGAAGTGTTAAATGAAAATCTATCAGAGAATAAAGAGGCTATCAAAGCATTAGAAAAAGAATATAAACAAAATGGAGTGGATTTTAAAACACGAGAATTACCTGACGGTAAAACAGAACTCCTTTTCCATGCTAAAGATAAAAACATGATTTTAGCCACAACGGAAAAAATTATGCACGATATGCAAGAAAACCCTAAAAAATACATCAAAAAAGAGCATGTCTTGACAAAACAACCTAGAAAATCAAAAACGATGCAGGAACGTATCGCTAATGCTAAAGCAAAAGAACAACAATTGTTAAAAGCTAAAGGAGTTAATAAAGCAGTAAGTAAAGGGAAAGGAATGGACTTAGAAATGTAAGTCTGATAAATGATATGGTTAAAAAAACAAAAATAATACTTTTATCAATCTTGGCAATTTTCATAGGTGTATTTTTCAATCATTTTACTTACTATTTCCTTTTAGAAAAATCTGACGGAATTTACAAACTTATAAATTGTTTAGAAAAAGTAACAAGTTCTCCTTATTTATTTTTCAGTATTCAAACCTATCCTTTATTACTATTCTTACTGGGTTTATTTATTGGAGGTTTAATACTAATTCTTAGCTTGGGTACAGGTAAATATAGACAAGGTAAAGAGTATGGTTCAGCAACTTGGGCAACTAAAGGTCAATTGAAACCTTTTCAAGCAAAACCACCTAAAATAAAAAAAGGCGAAACACCACCGGAAGAAGATATGAATATCATTCTTTCTAAAGATATAAAAATGAGTTTACCTACTCATTCAATGCCTTTTAAATATCAACGTAATAAAAACATCTTGTTAATTGCCGGAGCAGGTGCAGGTAAGACAGAAATGTTTGTCAAACCTAACCTATCTCAATTACATTCTTCTTATGTTGTTACTGACCCTAAAGGGAAGTTACTACATGAAACAGGAAAAATGATGAGTGAACACGGATATACCATTAAATGTTTTAACGTAAATGACTTTTCCAATTCAAACAAATTTAACCCCTTTAAGTATATTCGAGATGAAGTTACTTTAAAGCGTGTTATTCAATGTATTATAGATGCGACCAATGGAGAGAACAGTAAAAAAGGCGAACCTTTTTGGGATAAGTCAGAAGAATTATTGTTGAGTTCTTTATTTTCAATGCTTTATTACAACTATAAAGATGAAGTAGAAAGAAACCCTGACAAAGAAATAGAGTTACCAAAATTATATGAAGTTTCAGATTTAATCAGATTATTAAATAGAACAGATGAAGAAACACCCTCTCCCTTAGAACTGGCATTTGAAGGATTTGAAGAAGATTTTGGTTCAGATAATTACGCTGTTACACAATTTAATAGTTTCAAAAACTATAAAGGTAAAACAAGAAGTAGTGTTTTAGCAATTGCAACCGCTAGATTTTCAATGTTTGATTTAAAAGATATTCGAGAAGTTCTTGATGATGATGAGCTAGACATTGACAGTTGGATAGATAAAAAAACTATTGTTTATCTACCTATCCCTGACATGGATACAACCTTTAATTTCTTAACGACCATGATATTTGTTTTAGCTTTTAGAACACTAGAATATAAAATTGATAATATCCCACCTAAAAATGAATACTTGCACGTTCGATTTATACTAGATGAGTTCGCAAACTTAGGTAAAATACCGAACATCAAAGAAGCCTTAGCTGTTTTTCGTTCAAGAGAAATGAGTATAAATATCATTCTACAAAACCTTAATCAGCTTAGAGCGTTATATAAAGACGACTGGCAAAGTTTTGTTGGTAACTGTGATACTATCATGTATTTATCCGGTTCTACGGAGCCGGAAACGGAAAAATTCTTTTCAGAGAGAGCCGGAAAAGAAACAATAAATATGAGAAAACAAACAGAGAATAGAGGAGGTCAAGGCTCATATTCAATCAATCATGATGTTTTAGGAAGAGATTTAATCACTAAAGATGAAGTTAATCGCTTGCCACGTGATGAATGCTTGATTTCAATATCATCAATGCCAATGTACAAAGGTAAAAAATTTAAGTTTAACGGACACAAACGTTCAAGTGAATGGAGCAGAAGTTCAAATGATGAAAATTGGTTTGATTTCAAACCAGTACACAAGAAAAAAATTGTAAATGTAGTTGAAGAAGAAACTTTAAAAGATGATGAATATGTAGAAAATATTTATAGCCAATTTAATGACTAAAGGAGAAAATAATTATGAATAAACTTGAAAATTTAGTACAAGCTCACTCTAACACACTAGTATTTTTAGCATCAAACCCCGCCCTTGACGGAATTAAGAAGTTATTGACTTGGTTCTTTGGTGCAGGCTCAATCGGTTTAATCATTGTTGGAATTGTTCAAATTGCCGAAAGTATGGCAGAAAGTAATGGAGGACAACGTACAAGAGGAATTATGCTAATTATTGGTGGCTTGTTACTTGGTGGAGCAACATTACTAGTTAATTTACTTTCAGCACCTCCGACAGCTTAATATTAAAAAAATAGCTTTCGGGTCTAAAAATTTATTTTTAGAGCGGATAAAAAGCTATTTTTTTAATACAGATAGACAAAAAAGAAATGCAAAAAATATGGAAAACTTGATAGAAGACATATCAGAAGCAAAGGGTGTCCTGATTGGAGAAATTGTTCTAGTTATTGCATGGTTTTATTATTTAGGACACTTGGATAAGTTAAATGAAAAGCTGAAAGAATACTATTCATCATCGGACGGAGCGGTTGTAAGAGCCTTTAAAATCGTTTTTTCGGAACAAAATTCGTCTATTATGGGGTATCTGTTAGGCGGACTAGTATTATTAGCTTTGCTTATTGGTGTTGTTGTTGCCATAGTTATGTTTTGTTTTAATAATTAGCAAAAGAAATTAGGAGGTTCATTTTATGGACTTATTTAAAGTTTTAGGAGGACAAGAAGCCGATTTTAACACTAATGCTTGGAAATATGTAACTGATGTACTTTCTAGTTCAACTGTTAAAGTAGGAACATATTTAATCATATTTTTCCTGATTTTTGAAATAGCAAAAATTTTTGAAGAAGCGAATAGAAATAATGAGGGAACAGTAGTACCTATCACAATGCTACAAGCAGGAGTTACCGCTTGTTTAGCAGGTGCTATGGTCGCAAGCGTTCATTTAATTTTTCCTTTTATTAATTCAATTAGTGCAGGTGCTATTTCTTTAATTAAAGATTTAGGAACGTATAATGTAATTTCTCCGTCAAGTCCGTCAGCACCGTCAATTTGGGACGGTTTAGGAAAAATTATGGCTTGGGTAATTGAGTATTTAGCAGGAACGGTAGCTAGTATCATTGTCTTAGTGGTTATAGTAATGAGGACTTTGCAAATGTACATCTATACAATACTAGCCCCTATAGCCTTTTCATCTTTCGCTTCAAGGGAATATCGCTCTATCGGTATCAGCTTTTTAAAACAATATTGTGCGGTATGTTTGCAAGGCTTTGTTATTTTAATCATTTTAGGAATATCTAATTATTTTTCAGCTCCAAACGGTAGTGGAACACTAGCAGGAGGACTTGTCGCTATTATAAAACCAATTGTTGTTGCGGTTCTAGTCTTTCAATCAGGAAGAATTGCAAAAGAAGTCGTTGGTTTAGGAGGTTAAAAATGAATTTTAATGTACGAGTATATAAAGACGGTTCAAAAATACAGGCAAAAGTTTGTGGTATGACATTCAGACAATTTTTAGCATTATTGATGATAATTTTAGCTACCTGTCTATTGATGTTAAATTCTTTCATGCTACATATCAATGAGGTTTTATATAACATACCTATCTTGCTGTTATTGTTTGTTGGGTTGTTTATGACACTATTTAAATTAAAAGGCTTGACAGGCGACAAATATTTTAAATTAAAATGGAAATATATAACTACACCTAAAGTAAGGACATATCAAACAGAAAGGGTATTAAAATATGAGCATAAAGAATTTATTCAATCAAAAAAAGTCAAAGAAACAGACCCCTTTATCTAAGCATGAAAAGTTAAAATTGAAACGTTTGAAAACTAATGCTAATCGAGCTAAAAAAACTTCTAGTCAAAATACGTTAAAATACACTTCTCTTTTTGAAAATGGGTTGATGAATATTGTTGATGATAACTATTCTATGACCTATGAGCTAGGTTCAACTAACTATGCAACTGCGACAATTGAAACGAAACAGACCATTTTTGAAAAATACAATTCAATGATAAACACTATTTCTGACGAGGAACATTTTCAATTAACAATATTAGTATCAAAAGTTCATAGTAAAGAATATCAACAAAAAAATGAATTTGAATTACAAGGAGATGATTACGATTATTTAAGAGAAGAATTAAACCATTTAATACTCGAAAATTATCAAAATGGCTATAACAATTATCAAATAGACCGCTACATTACTATTTCAACAAAAGCCGAAAATAAGAAAAAAGCGTTAAGTAAATTAAAGAATACTGAAACGTTACTAGCAAGCTCACTAGCTCCTATCGAAGTGCCTATTAAGCAACAAACAGGTTTAGAGAGATTATCTTTATTCAACAAAATTTTAAACTATGACAAGCCTTTATATGGAAATTTTGACGATATAAAAAAATCTTGTCTAACGACAAAAGATTTAATCGCCCCTCAATCTCTGAAATTTAGTCAATCAGGTGTGGAAGTTGGCGAACGATTTAATCAGGTGCTTTATTTAAAGGAGTTTCCAATGGAATTATCGGATGGACTTTTTAAAGATTTAAGCATGTGTGGGCAAGAATTAGTGATTACAATACAAGCTGACCCTTACTCAATTATTGAAACGAGTAAACGTTTAAGAATGCAAGCAACAAGTATTGAGAGTGAAGTTATTAAACAACAAAAAATTGCAATTAAAGACGGTTATTCGCCTGATTTTATCGGACGAACAGCAAAAGAAACACAAGAAGATTTAAATGAGGTTATCAATTTAGTTCGTGAAACAGGAGATAAGCAGTTTTCATCTATCTTTTTAGTCTATATAACAGGAAAAACTAAAGAAGAAAGAACTGAAAACTCAAGAATTATTAAAGCACTTGGAGAAAAATATGGTGCAAATTTTGAAACTTTAGATTATCTACAAGAAGAAGCCTTAAATTCTGTGTTACCTATTGGAAAGAACTATACAGACTGTGAAAAGACTTTTCAACGTGATTTGATAACACCTAACTTATCAGTCAATTCGCCTTTCACAACAGTTGATATTAACCACAAAAAAGGTAAATTCTATGGTATCAACTTATTTTCTCATAACATTATTTCAATTGATAGACGAGATGAAAGTATGGACAATTCCAATGGGCTTATAACTGGCGTTTCCGGCTCTGGTAAGTCTATGACAGCTAAAAATGAAATTGTTACTACTCTCTTAAAAAACCCTAAAGATGAAGTAATAGTGTTATCTCCTGATGATGAATACAATGATTTACCTGAAAAATTGGACGGACAACTCATTAAAATAGCACCAAATACTAAACATCATATCAATATTTTAGATTTACCAAAAAAAGAAGATTTAAAAGACGGAGATGACCCAGTAGGTTTAAAATCAAGTTTTCTTGTCAGTTTATTTTCATCACTTTTTGAAACAGTATCAGAAATACAAGAAAGTATTATTGATGAAGTAACAATAGAAACTTACCAAAAACATGAAAAACCAACGCTTTTAGAATGGTACGAGGTGCTAGAAACTAAAACCTTTAACAATGAAGAAGCCTTAGATTTAACTCAAAAAATTAAAATGTATATCACTGGTTCAATGGATATTTTTTCAAAAGAAACCAATGTTGATTTAAATTCAAGATTTATCGTATATGACATTAGTCAATTGACAACTAAATTTAAACCTTTTGGCTTTATGGCACTAGAAGAAAACATTTGGCAGCGTGTGGTTAAGAACAACGCAAAAGGGATAACAACGTGGGTTTATTTTGATGAAATTCAAGTTTTACTATCCGGAAAATCAAGTGAAATAAGTCGTGAAAAATTCAAAGATATTTGGTCAAGAATACGTAAATATGGCGGAAACCCTACTGGTATTACACAGTTTATTGATACCGTCCTAGAAACACCGGAAGGGCGGTCAATGTTTTTCAATTCAGAGTTTTTAGTTCTCTTGAAACAGAAAAAATTTGCCATTGAAATAATAAAACAGCACTACAACATTACAGAACAACAAGAACAATACCTAAAAACACCTAAAAAGGGTAGTGGTCTAATTATTGCAGGTAATGCGATTGTGCCTTTTGAAAACACAATTCCTAGTAGCACAGAACTATATAAGATTATGCAAACGGACTAACGAGGTGCTTTATGGCAGGAAAGTATATTTTTAAGAATGGAGATAGATTAAAAAGAGAATTAAATAAGGTACTCAATCGCAAAGAGATTAAGAATAAGATTATCTTAAAAAAATCAAGCACGAAAGCTATCAAATTTAAAACTACAAAACCTTTAAAAGAGTTTAAATTTAACATTAAACCTATTAAAAGAACAAAGTTTAGAAAAATAAAAAAAATCACAAGAGTTGCCAATAAAGCTAAACAGATAAGCAACCCTTATGTTGTTGGTTTTTCAGAAATAAACGAAAAAGATAATAGTAGTGCAGATGAAAAGGCAGTTGGGTATACTAAAAAGACAGTAAATACTACTCGAAAGAAAGTCGCTGTTAAAACTAATAGAGCTATTTCTAAAAAACTACTCCAAACTAAATATTTTGGTAATAGTAGAACTCTTTCAAGATATTTAAGAAAAACAGACCCTAACCAAAAGTTCTTAAAAAGGAACTTGAATAGAGTTGAAAAAAAAGCAAGTCAAAAGATAGCCTTTGAAGCTGTAAAAGTAGCAAAAAATGTAGCAATGGCAAGCAAGGCAGTTGTTGGAGCAGTAGCAACAACCGTATCAGGTATTATCTCTTTTCCTTTTCTAATTGTCGGAGTGCTTGTTATTGTAATTGTCATGGTCGTTTGTGTGTTTACCGGACAAAATGATAATTGCGTGAAACCAGTTGACCCACAACACGAAGAGGTTGGAAAGCCGGCAAAAAGCATTGATGATTTCATTAAAAGTCATAAAGAAGCCTATATTCAATCATGGAAAGCAGGAGGCTTTCTACCGTCCGCAAGTATAGCTCAATCAATGGTAGAAAATGGTTTTAATTTTACAAACCCTAGTGGTACTTCCTTTTGGAAAGCACACAATATGGGGGGAGTTAAAACAAGTAAACTTTCTGATTTTCCAATAACAATTGCCACGTATGGCAAAGATAGTATTGATATAACAGGAACAAAGGCAGGAACAAGCGTAGGCGATAACACAGGCGGAGCTTACACTTATTTTAAAGACTATAACGCAGGCATAGTTGGTAAAGCAGAGTTCATGGCACATCAAACTTTGTATAAAGGAGCAATCAATAACACAAACCCACAAGCAACCTTAACAGCAATTTATATGGGAGGTTGGGCAACAGACCCTAAATATTTAAGCTCGCTTTTAAGTGCTTATAATACGTTAGGTCAAAATTATAAGTTTATTGATGATGAAGCCATTAAAAAATATGGAAAAACACCATATCAAGCAAACCATATTATACCTAATGTAATACCAAACAATGACCCACATAAAAATGATAGCAAGAATACAAACGAAGTAACTGCTGATGATAATGGTTGTGTGGTAGACCCTAACACATCTAACGGTAAAAATGGAGCACCTGTTTTAGATTTGCCTAAAGAGTATATTGGAAAACTCACTTTACCAATGCCTGACGACAAAAACTATTCAGGTAATAATTATCCTTTTGGGCAATGTACTTGGGGAGTTTATAATCGTCTTGCTCAAATTGGAATGCCGATTGAATGGTTTAGTGGCGACAGCGGAAATGGCGGTAATTGGGGAGCAAGTGCTAAAGCTAAAGGCTATAAAGTAGAAAAAGGAAAACCACAAATTGGTTGGGGGGCTAGTGTACCGGCAGGAGTAGCAGGTTCTGACCCAGTAGCCGGTCATATAGCAGTAGTTGAATATATTAACCCTGACGGTTCTATTCTTGTAAGTGAAACAAATGTAGTAAAAGCAGGAACTGGTACACGTAGTTGGCGAGTTTTAAGTAAAGAAATAGTATCTCAAATTCTATTTATTCAAGGAAAGGCACAGCATGGAAAATAAATTCTTTAAAATATTAAGTGGTATTTTCGGAGTAGCATTGCTTATTGCAGTAGTAGCTCTGTTTGCGACAAGCATTAGTGCGAACATGAAATTGAACGAAAAAAATAACAGTATCTCTAAATTATCTGCTGAAAATCAAAAAATTAAAAAGCAAAATGAAGAAGCACAAAAAGCAGGTCAAGGCAAAGTAGATGAACAAATAGAAAAATCAACAAAAGGTATTTTAAATGCTTTCTTGGTATATGATACAAAACACGTTACTGTTAAAGAACAACGAGATGAAGCCGGAAAATATATGACGGAAGAAGCCTTAGAACAAAACATAAAAAAAGTTGCTAAAGATTATAAAGCAAGTGTAAGTTCTGTATCAAAAATTAAAGGAAGTCCGGATATATATATTCAACCCACCAAAGATAATTTACAGAAAGTGCTTGTTGTTGTAGACCAAGAAATGGTAATTGATACTTACCCTACCGAAGCAAGTTGGCAATATGTTGGTACTTTTGATAAGAAAAAAAATATCTTTGTTGATTTCCATGTGTTAGGAGAATTAACTAAACTTGATACAAAAAATAATTAAAGGTTCAATAGTGATAGCCCTCACAGGCTTTCTGTTACTTGGTTTAAATTTTTATCGCACCGAACATAGTCAAGTGCCTATAAAAAGCATAGATAAAGACAAAATACAATTATTCTATCGTGATGACTGTCCGGACTGTAAAAAGATATTCAAACAAATTTATCTACACAACCTAATCAAACAAGATATACAGTTTATCAATCTTAAACCAATCAATAACAGACACTACATTGATGAGTACACAATTCATACTGTACCTACTTTCATTCACAAAAATAAAAGATATGCAGGTACTCAAAAAGAGAAAATAAAGGAGATTTTAAAATGAATAACCAATCCTTACAAGAAAGAAAAGAAGCATTAATTAAGCAACAAAAAGCTCTAATCAAAAAAAGAGATAACATCAATCAAGAACTTAAAGAAGTTAAAAAGAAAATCGAGGATAGCGAGAAAGACTATCTTATGGAATTTCTAAAAGATTCTAAAATGACAATTCATGAAGCGATTGAAAAACTTAAATCAAACAATGATAATCAAAATCATTATCAGTAACTAGCTTTAGATAACTAATTTAGCATGGATCTGAAATTTTTGGTTTTTAAAATTTAAGACCATGCGGAAGCTATCCGAGAATATAACTATAAGGAGGTTTAAAATGAATTTAGGGACAAAAAAAAGTTACTATGTGTTTTCAAAAACGGATATTAAGAAGTTTAAAGAAGAAAATAACAAACCTTTAGAATACATTGATTTAATTAAGTTAGTTATTGATACAAACTCTGAATTGTTGAAATTATATGAACTAAACACAAAGTCAGTTGAAATATCAAAATTTAATAAAAATGATAGCCTTATTCACTCACAACTTTTGAAATTACCTTTAGAAGCTGACACCGATTTTGATAAAATACTAGTCAATTTTAACGAAACCAAACCACCCAAAATTGGAAAAGCTACAAAAGTTGATAAAGCTACAAAAGACTTGACAGTAATAAATGACAAGGCTAATTATATTGAAAGAAAAGATTTTGAAAAAATATCAATCAAAAAAATATTAATCATAGGTTTTTCATTTATGACTGTGTTTATCATTGTCATTGGTTTTGTACTTAATCAATCAATCAATCGTGGAAATTCAGAACAAGAAAAGCTATCACAAGAACTGATAATCACTCAATTAGAAACAAGCGGAAAGTATGACAAAGTTGCTCAAAAGATGAAAGATTTTAATTATCCTAAAAAAGATATTGTTAATATGTATCTTGAAAATGGACAATTTGTGAATGCACTAAAAGCCGATAAAAAAGCTTTCACAAGCGTTTTAGATAAAATCGATACAATGAACAACAAAGAGCAACAAGAAGCCTTAAACGAGCTTAAAAAGGCAAATATTACCTCTAAAAAAGAAAGCATTAGCTTAGACTTGCGATTAGCTTTGCTTAACAAAGATATTGATTTTCTCAAAAAGAATATCAAGTCCGTTGATAGTCAAGCCTTGTCAGATAGAATTGTGAAGCTATTCATAGACGAAAAAGAATATGCTTCGGCAAATGAACAACTCAAATTCTTTGCAAACAAAGCACTAGACAAACAAGCAAAGCAAGCCGAACATGACGATAAAAAGCAAGCCCTCACAAACAAAGTGAATGAGTTGAAAAAAGCCATATCAGATACTCAAAAACAACTGGACGGAAAGAACAAACAACTTTCAGACTTGCATAAACAGCTTGATGACTTGAACAAAAATGACAAATCACCAGACAAAGGCAAACACGTTGATGATAAAAATAAAGAGATTGCCAATGCCAACAAAGACAAGAACAAAATCTCTGACATTCTGAAAGACCAACAAGGCAAAGAAAAAGAAGCACAAAAAGTAGTAGATGATTTTAAATAAAAATCACTATAAGTATGAAATGCTTCAAAAAAACGCTTGTGATTTTAAAGGACTTGCTCAAATATCAAAACAATACATTCAAGAAAACAATAAGCAAAACGAAAATCATTTATTTTCAAAAACAAAAAATGAAAGTAGGGAAAACATGGTTATTGATTTAGAAAAAGCAAAAGATAAAAACATAGAAATAACAAAACAAGGTGCTGATTCAAACATTCAAGAATTGTTAGAGAAAAAAGATACTAAAGGTTTATCTAACCTTATCAAAGAAAATATTACAGACTACAAAAATTTAGAAATGTTTAAAAACTATCTAAAATTTGTCGCTTCTTGCCCTCACTATTCTTCAAGAAATTTGAGATTTTTACAAAAACAAAAACCTGATGTTGGTTTGGTTGGTTCTTTCGGAGCATGGAAAATTCAAGGTTACCATGTAAAAAAAGGCGAACATGGTTTAAAAATTTTTATGCCTTGTACGAGAGATAAAAAAGATGTCAACGGAAATAAAATACTAGACAAAAACGGAAAACCAAAACAAGAAATGTACGCTTTTAAATTAGGAACAGTTTTTGAAACACACCAATTAGTTGAGTATGAAAATTTACCAAAACCAGTTGCTTATGTGCCGGACAACCCTGATGATAATCGCAAATTATTTTTCTCAATCACAAAGGCAAGTGATGTACCAATTAAGGTTTTAAAAACACCAGAAATGTGTTCTGGGGCAAATGGTTTTTACTCCCCTACAACGAAAGAAATTTGTTTAAGTCCTGACTTAAAAGGTTATCAAAGAATTAAAACTTTATTGCATGAAATCACTCATTCAAAATTGCACAAAGAGAGTCAAGAAGTTTTCGGTTCTGAAAAATATGCTTTACAAGAATTGGAAGCAGAATCTACCGCTTTTGTCGTTGCTAATCATTTAAATATTGACACAAAAGATTATTCAATCGGCTATTTAAATTCTTGGGGCTTTGATAAAATTTCTGATGAACAATTAGAAAATGTGATGAAAAATGTTCAAGCGACCGCAAAAGAATTAATTGAAAAAATTGATATTGAATTAGAAAAATATGTTGCTCCTGTACCGAAAAAATCAATGACAATGAAAGAAAGAATTGATAAGGCAAAAACAAAGTTATCTGAAAAAAAGCCACAAGAAACTGAACTAAAAAATGATAAACTTTCAAACAATAAAATCAAAGGAGAAAATGAATTATGATTAATTATCAAGGCGAAGATTTTACAGAAACTGAATTTTATGGACGTGAAATTTTAGAAGCAATTCAACTGACAAATAAATTTCCAACTCCAAAAAAAGTATTGATAGAGATGTTAGAAGAAATGATACATGAACAATTAGATTTAATTGATAAAGAAGAATTAAATCATTACATTCACGCAAAAAAATATGTTCAAACTTTGACTGAAGATGAAGTTAAAAATTTGTGTTTTGAAGTCAAAGATTTATACGAAGATGTCTTAAAAGAATTTGAAATTAAGCTCTAATTTTTTTCAAAAAGGGGGATTGGGGGACACCACAAAAAATAAAAATATTCGTCTGAAACAAACAAAAATAAAATTGGAAATTTTAGCTTTTGTGAGTGAAAGAGGAATACTTTTTACTGTAAGTGTAGCCACACTTGCTAAGCTCGCTAAAGACACTCACCCCCTATTTTGAGCTTTTAGAGTTGACAGATATTTGTGAGGTTGACAAGATGAAAAAAATTAAAAATCGTGAGAGAAATATTTTAAAAAGGTTCTTCGTAAATGAAAAAGAAGACGAAAGAATTAAATGGATGATGAGAAAAACTGGTATCACTAATTTTTCTATTTTTGCTAGACGAGCCTGTTGCAATAAAGAGATTTTTTCTATTGATTTTTCAGAATATAAAAATATTATTTCTGAAATTGCTTCGACAAAATCTGAACTAAAACGTATCGGAAATAATATCAATCAAATTGCTAAACACTTAAACGAAAATAAAAATAATCAGACAAAAGAATGGATGTCTGATTATCAAAAGCAATTAGAAAATTTGGAAGATAAAATTCAAAAAGTGGTTCATTATATTTCAGAGGGGGAGTTAAAATGACAGTCATTAAAATGCCAAAACAATCGAACGGAACGGTTCATTCTTCAAAAGATTTAAACCAACTCATTGATTATGTGATGAACCCTGAAAAAACAAATGACTTTGAATATGTTTCCGGTCAAAACATTTTAGATATTCACTCAACCTGTGATGAAATGTTAGCGACACGAACAATGGCTATCGCTTTAAAAAACAAACCACGAAAAAATGAAATTTTCGGTTATCATTTTGTCCAATCTTTTTCTCCTGATGACCATTTAACGCCTGAACAAGTTCATGAAATTGGTTTAAAAACCATGAAAGAATATCTCGGAAGTTCTGCGGAATTTATTATTGCCACTCATACCGATAAGCCACACCTCCATAATCATATTGTGCTTAATGCAACTGACCCTTTAACTTTAAATAAATTTCATCAAAATAAAAATGATTTGGAAACTTTAAAAGAGATTTCTGACCGTATCTCTAAAGAGTATGGTTGTAAAATTATTGTCCGTCCTGAACAAAAGTTAGGGAATTCTCACAAAAATTATTTGGTCTATCTTGCTCAAAATTCTTACCGGAAAGAGATTAAAAACAAACTTGAATTTTTAATGAACCATTCTCATACGTGGGAAGATTTTAAAACAAAAGCAAGCGCCTTAAATTTAAAAGTGGACGACACAAAAAAATATACCACTTATCTTTTAGAGGGAAGCGAACAAACCAAAAAAATTAGAGATAGAAGTTTAAAAAATGATAAATTTTTAAAGGAAAATCTCAAAGGACAGATAGAAAGAAACACCATTGGTTATTCCGTTGAGGAAGTCGTGAAACTTTGGAATGACAAAGCAAGCATTCAAGAAAAAGGACAAGAAAAAGAAATTGAAATTTTACTTGAACATTGGCAAGTAACAAAAGAAACTGAAAAAGATTTAGTTGTAACCATTGATACTGCATTCGATAATGAAGCAACGATTAAGATACCTGCACGCTGTGTTGATAAATTAGAAAACGGACAATATAAAATATTTATTAAAAAGGGCGACCGCTTTTCGTATATTGATAAAAGAAGTCCGGCAAACCATAAAATCATGGTTGGGGCAACCGTTGCTAAAAATTTACAAAGACAAAGTGGAAATATCCCTCTTTATTCTGACAATGTCAATATCAAACTCAAACAAGTCTTTCATGAGTTCGATTTCTTAATCAGTCAAGGGCTTGGTTTTGATAGAAGTTTTGAAACCATAGGAGAAGAGTTAAAAGCCACCTATCAAGAAACACAACATCAATTAGACAAGCTAGACACAAAGATTTTAGAATACGTGGAAACAACAAAAACCTTGCCTTATGAAGATACCTCTATCAGAGATACCATTAAAAACTTAACAAAAGAACGTGATGATTTGCGAGATACTTTATATAAAGTCGATAAAAACATTCAATATTATCAAAAATCAGAACAACGTTTAGAAGCCTATCAAAAAAATCAAAGTCCAAAACATAAAGCACGTGATGATGACTTTGAAATTTAGTCCGTTGAAAAATCTGATGAGTAAACAATAAAAAAGTCGGATCTGAAATTTTTGGGCTTTAAAATTTAAGACCGGACTTTTTTATTTGAGTTTTGAAAAAACTCTATTTTTTACTTTGTAAAAAATAATGTTCCTGTCGTTGAGCAAACCAACGATTCAAGCACTAAAGAAATTGAAAAATGAATTTTTCACTCCCTTTAATGCTTGAATCGCCCTATAAGCTCATGTTTTGCCTTTTAAGCCCTTTAAAAAGCATTCTGATATAAATTTTCTGTAATATCTGACTGAAAAAATATTTTCAGAAATTATCGCAAAATTACTATCAATGTTCTTGAGCGGACTCTATAATGTTGTCCAAAATAATTTTTGACTCTAATAAATTGACTTAACATCATTATTCCTGAAATAATTTTTTTAGAAAGAAAAAAGATTGAAAATAATAACTTATGAAGAAAAATATAGAGATGATTTAATATTTATGATTTTAGAAGCTAAAGATTCAATTGGTAGGATTCCAGAAATTAATCCAGACTTACTAAATATAAAGGAAGAATACCTTGATAAAGGAGATAGTTTTTGGCTTTTAATAGATGTAGAGGATAGGGTTATTGGTTCTATTTCTTATTCTTCACTTCCAAACTCATCGGAAGTATTTTTACATCGTTTTTTTATAAAGTCAAAACTGAAAAATAAAGGGCTGGGGAGTAAATTACTTTATTTTGTGGAAGATTATTTAAAAAAACTTGGGAAAACAAAAATAAGAATTCATCTAGGACAACCCAAAAATCAATGGATTGAATCATACTATTTTTATCAAAAAAAAGGATACAAGTTTTATAAAAAAAATTTTCTACAAAAAAATTTAGATACAAATTGAACCATATTTTTGAAAAAGTGAAATAAATTTACGAAAATTCTTTTATAAATAAAATTTTATGATTTTCACTCCAGAAATGCTATCTTTCCGAAAAATTTAGATTTTTCGTACACTTATAGTAAGCGAAAACCGCACTGTTGAGCGATTTAAGTTTTATAGAGGGTGGAAATCAGCAAAAAATCCAACTTTATGAGAAATAAATTATAAAATTAGAGTGTTTTTAATCGAAATTCCTGGTATATTTTTATAGAAAATATGATTTTGGAGCTATAGTATAAAAGTGGACAGATAAACGTATATTATAATCTGTTTAATAAACACTAAAAAGGAAATCTTTCTATGGCTAAAATTAAACGCTATGACGACGAATTCAAAAAGTCTCTCGTTGACCTTTATCTCGCAGGTAAAACTCAATCTGACCTCTGTCGTGATTATGGTGTCTCTGGCTCTGCACTCTCTAAATGGGTAAGACAGTTCTCTGAAGTAAAACTTGAGGACAATTCAGTCCTTACCGCAAAACAGATTCAAGAACTTCAAAAAAGAAATGCCCAATTAGAAGAGGGGAATCTCATCTTAAAAAAAGCAAGTGCCATATTCATGCAAAACTCCAAATAAAAGTACAAGCCATCCATCGTTACGATTTGAACACACGACAGTTATGCTCTGTCGTGTTTTACATGTCAATCGTTCCACCTACTATAACTTCATTAACAAGAAGCCTTCAAAGCGTGAAATAGAAAATCAACGCTTGAGAAAACACCTCCTTGAGATTTATATGAAAGCCAAGAAAAGAATTGGCACAAGAGCTTTTAAAATTATACTTTTGCACGATTATGGCATCAATATCTCTGAAGGTCGAATTTTTCGACTTCTAAAATCAATGAATCTCCCCAAAATGTCAACGACTAAGCCTCGTTTCAAATCAAGAAAACCGCCTGTGTTTTCTTCTGAAAACTTGCTTAAACAAGAATTTAATCCTAATCTTCCTAATCAAGTTTGGACTACTGATTTCACTTATATTTCGATTGGAAACAAACGTCATGTTTACCTCTGCGCTATTCTTGACCTCTATTCTAGAAAATGTATCGCTTGGAAAGTGAGTGATAAAATTGATGCCAAATTGGCCTGTGATACATTACACATCGCAATTAACACAAGGAAACCAACTGAACCAATTCTATTCCACTCTGACCAAGGCAGTCAGTTTAAATCTCAAGAATTTCGAAAACTTTTGGATGAGCATCATCTAATGCCCTCTTATTCTAAACCAGGATATCCTTATGATAATGCCGTCACAGAGGTCTTTTTCAAGTACCTTAAACAACGAGAAATTAATCGCAGAACTTATCAATCCATTCAAGAAGTTCAACTCTCTTGCTTTGAATACATCGAACAATTTTATAACAATTATAATCCACATTCTGCCAACAATGGTTTAACACCAAATCAGAAAGAACTAGAATATTTTAAAAATTAATTTCCATTTTCATGTCTAATTATTTGACATTAGTCCAAGTCAGGTTATAATGATTATAAATTAGTAATCG
>NZ_JAALEQ010000014.1:0-25557 GCF_011800585.1 Lactococcus sp. EKM203L | reverse complement strand
AGTGAAGCTCCCCCAATTTCCTTGACCATTTAAGTGAATAACACCATTGATGATTTGATACATCAAAACAGCACTTGTAACATTATTAAGCGTAATAGGCGTCCAAGTTCTAACGTCATTTGTTTGAGAAATACTGTCGCCAACGATATTTCTAGCATGCACGTCAATACCATACGAAGCATAATAATATCCATTTGGATAAGTTAAATCAGATTGTTGGCTTTCAAAGCTTAAAGTTGCTCCAGTAAGTGACCAATTACTTAAAACATATACCCCTGGTGAATTTGTTTTTTGTAGTTTAGTGCTATGCCATATTCCATTTTCACCATTCATCTGTGTTTTAGAAACTTCATTACTATTATTATCATTAGTCGCAGTAATTTTAATATTTTCATCATTAATTTCTATTGTTCCACTATAGGTTCCGCCATCTGAACCGTTATAGTGAGAGTAGATGTTTTTAACATTACCAAGATTAGAATTAATAGCTGCCAAATTAATTACTGTTAAATCATTAATCGCAAGAGAATAGCTAAAACTTTTTGTTGTTGTAACCCCTCCTGCCGTTATTGAAAAGTTAAGTACTCCATTTGGCGTAATCATGGTATTATCAACAGAAATAGTAACAACTACTGACAGTGCATTTAAAGTACCAATAGAAACGGTCATACCTGTTGGTAATGTTGTCGTACAGGTCAATGCAGTGATATTAATTGCTGCCGTTCCTTGAAGCGCTGTAAATGTCGTGGTAGTACTTCCTGCCACTGCTTGCATGACTGATCCTGAGTCTGATACTTCAAGATTTGCAAGGAAGTTATACGATTTATTAGATAGATCGATATTTATCGCGCTTGTTCCTGGGTTACCGTTACTTCCAGCAGGGCCAGTTGGACCTTGTGGACCTTGTGGACCTGCTGCTCCATCATTTCCTCGTATCAAACTCCAAGTGTAGTCGGATGGATTAGTACTGTCAGCTTGCGTAAAGTCTGTGTACTGACCAATGTAGCTTGGCCAGTCAGCAGTTGTGACTTCGCTAGATGAAGGCATCCAAGGAGAATAATCGACAATATACATCATTACATTAGATATTTCTACTGTGACAGTTGTAGGGATATTATCTTGTCTAATATTCATAAAGGTTGAAGTGTCTGTTGTTACTGGTAGGTTATAAAATGTATTTTTAACATGTCCAGAAGTATTTGTTGGAGAAACAGTTACACTCGTTCCTTTGTAATAGGTTTGAGTTTGATAAACGAAAGTTCCTGATGGATTTGTTCCAGTAGCTTTCCAGTCAAACTCAAAAATTAAATCTTGGTATCTACTTAATTTTAAGTCACTTATTTTAAGACTTTTGTCAAGAGTGTATTTTTGTGTTCCGCCAGCGTTTGTTGTTCCGGTTCCTTTGAAAATATCATGAACTTTAGTTCCATTTAAAAGGTTAGGTTTCGGATAAACAGTCGTGAATCTATCGGTACCGTCTGCGCTGTAAGCATAGGCTGTATGAGTTATTGTCCCATCATTAACGTTACTTACGGTGAGGCTATTGCTTGCTACTATCGCCATCAGTCACCTCCGCCCAAATTTCAATAATTGGAGTGGAGATACCATAAGTCCGCCAGATTTGTTCAATCACATCACTTGCGCTTGTTGCTTCAAAGCTAACTTGTGTGATTTCTCCCCCAAGTTCAATATTGGCATAAAATGTACTTTTCATTATTGATTCACCTCGCATGTATATTGAGCTTTGACATTGATATCAGTCGCCGCAACACTAATTGTTTTACCAGTTTTATATTGATTGCCCGTACCGCCAAAATTAGCATTTAATACGCCGTTTTGGTCACGTTGAGACCATTTATAAGTATAGGTTGTTCCAGCTGTATCAATTTCAGCACCAGATTGAAACACTCGACAAGTAAGCGTTGTTGTACCAGAACCATTTTTAAAAATGCTACCTGCTGTACTATCAATTGTACAAGTTAATGGGTCTGTATAATCAAGAAGAGTACATATACCACTAACTGCCGTTCCTGCTGTACCGCCTGCTTGGTCAATGATTACCGCCTTATAACTTTGCGAGTTCGTAATAGCCGTTGGTAGAACTGTTAATATCCCTTGAGAAGTTGTATTTGTTCCCGCTGCTACATTGGGAGTTTGACCAGTTGTAGATGAAGTACATAAATGCCAGCCTAATCCAAGGTTTGAGTTATAACCAGTTGAACCAGTTGTAGTTACAGTACTATCTGCATAACCGAAGAATATTTGCTTGTTTCCTGCGGAGAGTTGCCCCCCTTTATACAAATCAGCGTTAACTGTTAAGCTTGCAGGCATAGAATTGTAGAATGCTCCACCATTTCCAGCATAAACATTCGCAAGAACAGCTGATTTAGCAAGTTGTACAACAGTTAAATCTAAAACAGCTAAGAACGGAACATTTAAACCTGTATTAGGGTCAACCCATAATCCAGAAGCAGTGAATCGTGATGCTGAGTTAGCAATTGGGACATTGACTTTTGTTGTCAATACACTATTTGCACTTCCGCTCATATATTGAGTATCAGTATTAGTAGTTGAAGTGATAGTTGTTGTTGCCGTTCCATCTGCTCGTGTCCAAGTAATGTTTCCTGAAATCCCACTAATAACAGAAGTTGTACTCCCTGCTTTAGTAAGGTTGAGCGTTAAAACTTGTGGAGTAGTCGCATAACTTGGTGACCATGTTTGAGCTGTTGCATCATAAGTTTGAGTAGTCACCCCACTCGCTGTGATGAAAGCATTGAGTTGCATCCCATCTGATAAATCTGTGATTGTGATTTGTCCACTTGAGACAATTGACATATTTTATTCCTCCTATTAATTAAGTGGCTCTGCAGTGCAATCAAATGTAGCTCTCTGCCAAACATCACTATTTGTGATTGTAATTGATTTCTGACTTGTTTGATGAGCAAGATTCCAAGCGGTGTCTACTGTTCCATCAGAGTTAGTTTTAGACCATATATAAGCAAATTTTGTTCCATCACTATCAATTTCTTTATTATTTTGATAAAGTATCGCAGTGAAAGTTGTATTAATGATATTATTTTTAAATTGATAGCCATTAGATGAATCAATAACTAGATTAATTGGGCTAGTTCCATCATCCACATTAGTGATAGTCACCGACTGACTTGCGACTACTTTGCCCGCAATTGTTGCTTTGAAACTATAAACTGCTTTATCCACAACTCCGCTGGCATCCACAGTGATTTCTTGAACGTTTGCGACAACCGTTCCATCCTTCGACCATTCATAGCTGTCTGCGATTGTTTCTTTGTCATCTGACCCAAAATAGATATGAGCGCCTAGTGTAGTCGTTCCCGTTCCATTTTTAAATTGCAAGCCATTGGTAGAAGTGATATCAGGACGGTAAGGAGTATTAGCATTGATAATTTCTTGCATTCTAGCAGTTAAATCATCAGACACTTCACTTTTAAGCTTGATATAATTCGAAAATGTAATTTTGTTACTTGTAGGGTTAGTGAAACTTATTTCTAATTCACTCACACGAGCCGACAAAAACAAACCAACATTTCCATCAGAATCAATGAAATTCTTATCTTGAATTCTGACCGTATCACCAATATGAAGAGGTATACCGTCTCCAGTACTTGAAACAGTCAAATCACTAGTTGCTGATACTTCATAAGTCACTAATGGATAAGCATACTGTTTCAACTGACTTAAAGCATAGCCCCACATTGCATTGACTGTAGTATATTCGGTTGCTACATTTTTATTGGTAAAGATATCACTGCTAGAAGATTGAAGTTGTGAAGGGAACATTTGAGCAGATAGTGGGGCTTTAGCGTAACTTTCACCAGCTCTTTTATAGAATTCTTCTTGCCCTTCTGAATTCGTAACTGACCAGGAAGAGTTTTTCCAACTTAACCCATCTTTCCCAGTGACATAAATTGAATTAAATATCTGAGACTTTTCAACTTTTCGATTAACCCCTGTGACATTTTCTCCAAAGGATAAAAGCACATCATTTCTGTTTTGACCAACTCCTTGAACATCGCCACCATCATTTTTCTTATAAATATTGAGTGTGATATTATCAAGCGTTCCATCTCTTTTTAATTTTGTGACAAACTCAAACTCGGCATCAAAGTTTTGAATGACTGAAATTAAACGAGCAAGTTTAGTATCTTCTGAATCATAATTAATGACCCTTGTATCATTTTCAACCTGATTAATGCCAAGTGAGATTTTAGCGAAATTGATTAGGCCTAGTTGGTCAAAGTACCATTGAATGTTATGACTGTCAGTATTTGTTAAAGCTTTAACTTCTTCATTTCGCATTTCAAGATTAAGAGTTAGACAATTGAAAGTAATTTTGTCATCATCTTCTTCGACAATAACAGAATCAAAAAGAAAGTCTTCTCCCTCATACTGAAAGCTGAAATAAGCTCGCTCATTTAGCAATTGAACATAATCTTGGACTACTCCATTTTTTATTTTATTGACCGTGAAATCAAAAGTTGATGTCCCCTGTGCTAAGTAGCGATGAAAATTATCATCTTTAAAATCAGGAGTTTCCGAGTCGTCATTACTGAGGAAACCCACTCGTTTCAATGTATGGTCATGAATTGAAATTAACATTATAAGATTCGCTCCTTCCACTCGATTTCAACTTTAGGCGGACTTGTCGTGAAGTTTGAATACACAATATCTAGTTTTTGACTTGTCCCTGGAGGAATTGAAAAGAACTCTGAACCCGTGATATAGTCTGAGTTCGCCCCTAAGTCATTGACAGTGATTTTTGATTTATCCATATCAACTTTTATTTCATCTTCTGGTTGGTACTTATTAGGAATATCGACAGTATATTCATTATTTAGGTTCATTATTTTAAATGATCTAAGACTTGTATCTGCTACCATTTGATAATACTGTCTTTTCCCCATCACAACATAAACATAAGCCAGTTTAGTCGATGCAGACCCATCTCCCATGGGATAAGTTTCTGCAACACCTCGCCAGTAAAAAGAAATCTGGTTTCCTTGTTTGACAATAGCTTGTCCGCCATGACTTGCAGCAAAAAGTGGAGCGCCATTTTTATCTGGTTTTCCAGTTGTCGCTGAAAATGTATGGTTTTTGAAATGTTTTAATTTTTTATCTCCACCAATCAGCCAAAAGTTCAAACTTGCATTTTCACCAACACCTCCTTTATAGATTTCAAAGCAAGCAAGAGGCTGTTTGTTTTCATCCGCAAAATGAATTTGAAATCGGCCGCACTGTTCAAGATTTTTCTGAATATAGAGCGTATTGAAATTTGCATGCCAATCTTTAACATAATTACCCAAATCATCTTTAGGTACTTCATATCTTAAAACTCCTGCGTTCCAAAGCGAAGATTGCGCCATTGCTCCAATTCGAATCCCATCATCTTTCCAAGCAATGGTACTATTCAAAGGCATTCCCTCAAGATTTGTTGGCCATGAAGTCGTCCAGCTTGTATCTGGAACAAAGTTAGTTTCAAAGTCTGACTTAGTTTTAAAATCACAGACTATCTTTTGACTTTTAGCCGTGGTTGTATCTGCTTCATCTGGATTACCTATTTCAAGAACACTCTGACCAACAAAGGCTAAATAACCTGTTTCAGATGTTGGAGTGACTTTAATTGTGGGATAGATTGGTAATGTCCCGTTATTATTAATCAATACCGAAACTGAGTTATCAGCATTATTTATGATAGTTCCATTTTCTCCGCCTGAGTTATCATTATTCAATACTTTAGTATCGACTGATTCTGCGTAACCGCTTGGAACTAAGAACGTGAGAGTGCCTGTAGTCTGCTCGAAAGACTGCTCACCATCAGGTACAACATACCAAACTTTATTTGGCTCATCATTAAAAATTAAGGGTACTGGGGTTTTAACATTAATATATTTCGCAAGAAGTTCTTTGTTGGCATTGATTTCATCAAAAAATGTGCCATTAATTTCATAATCAAATGAAATTGTTTTACCACCTAAAGCATTATAAAGAAACTCTACACCTTGAAGTCTAGGACTAGTAGTATTACTCCAATTTGAACCGATATTTCGTTTTATATTTGTGACGGAGTAAAACAATTTCGATATGTCGATTCCATCCAGCGTTATTTTCATTATTTTATTCACGGATTATGACCTCCTATCAGAGTGCTTATGAGAGATTCCTTTTCTTGATTTTCAGAAATTAATTTTGTTAGTGTTTTAGCAGCATCCTTTTTATCAAAAACAGAAACTGATGGACGATTTGCTAAAGATTGGATTGCTTTAATAACATCATTATTAGTACCACTGTTTAGAATAGCTTTTAAAATAGCACTCAACAATCCGGTATTGTCAACAACTGGAGCACTAACGACTAACTGCTGTTGAACTGCTCTCATATCTCTAAATATTTTCGCATTAGCTGGAATTCCTCCAGTGCCATCGGCATATTTAGGGATAAGTTGTGCTGTTTTGCTAGCTTTCAAAATTTTCGTTCCTTTAGGCAGTGGCATTGTCACATCTCGACCTTCTGGAATAAAACTTACTCCGTTAGGAAGGCTGATTAATTCCTTATAAGTTGGACCTTTTTGGTCATTAACCATAGCAAGCCCTCCAGGATGATAAGGTGTACCTTGGGCATTTTTAGTTGTGCTTGCAACAATTTGAACAGTTTTAGCAGCCGGTAAATTCAGAAAAGAGTTAAGAGTATCAATGGCTGGTTGAGAATTAGCAAGTAAATTAGCAGTTTTGCCTCTGAAATTATTTTCTATCCATGCATTAGCTGAATTAACGCCTTCCGATGTCTGATTACTTGCTAATAATTTTTTGGTGTTAGTTGGCAAATTATTCCATTGCAGAATTGCATTAGTAGCTCCTTCTTTTTTGGACAATACATCAAAGTTATTAGCTAGCATTTTCTTAACATTCTCAGGCATGGCATCCCATGCTTTTAATGCGCTAGCAGCTGCTCCTTTTTTGTTTTGGAAATCAGTATCATTACCAAGAAGCTTTTTAACATTTTCTGGCATAGAGTTCCACGTATTCAATGCTTGAGCTGCGTTTCCTTTTTTACTCAAAAAGTCGGTATCATCACCTAATAATTTTTTAGTTTGAGCAGGAAGTGTATTCCAACCAGTTAAAGCTTGTTGGGCAGTTTCTTTATTTTGTAAGAAATCTTTATTATCACCAAGAATTTTCTTAACAGAATCTGGCATTTCATTCCAAATTTTCATGTTTTGTCTACTATCAGCAATAGCAAGCAATCCTTGTTGATTATTGACAACCAAATTCTTTTGTTCAGGAGAAAGCTGGTCCCATTGCCCACTAGCAATTAAAGCTTCTGCGACTGTAAATCTGGCATTCGTTGTTAAATTAGCGTTCTTCAAGATGAACTGCATATTATCCCAACCTTCTTTAGATTTAACAACTTCTGCTATTGCTTCAGGAGCATTTGTTTTAATTTCCCCGGTTTTGGGGTCAAAGATAATACTATTCCATGCATCATTTGCTTTTTTTGCATCATCCGACATCCCAGTAGTATATTTAGCCAAGAGTTTGCCATTATCGCCTAACTTCTTGCTTGCATCACCAGCTTTAGCCAAAGCCTCATCGAATGATTCACCATATAACCCCATTTCTGCTTCAGCATTTTCACGCCACTCTTTGTAACCAGCTTCACCTAATTTAAGGTTTCCTCTGATTACATCCTCAGCTTTAGCAACAGCTACTCCGTATCGCTCTAATTTTTCTTTTCTCTCCTGTTCTGCCGCGGCCATTCTTTCGTTGTAAGTTTGCTTTGTAATAATTTGATCATCCAACAGAGTCTTCAAATCCGAAGCTTGTTGATCATACTCTTTATTTGCCTGTTCTCTCATTCCCCTCATGTCATTAACGACCTGTTGTGCTTGAGATTTAGACATATTATTGAATTCTCCGTTTAGAGCCTTCATCAGTGTATTTTTTTTATCTCCTGTTATTTTAAGAGCATCAGCTTCTGATTCAAAAATCACTTTCATGTTAGAGCTAACTCGCGCTTGCTCATCAACTGTTAAGGCACGATTTCTTACATCTCTTTTATTGGCATTAATATAAACTTGAGAAATGTCACTCGCTGCAGCTTGAACAGTATTTTTTGCTTTCTCACCACGAGACTTCATTTCCTCGATTTGTTCATCTGTATAACCTTGGCGTTTCATTGCTGCTTCAACTTCTTTGGTTGCCTTATCAATATCACCTTTTGTTCCTTCTGAAAGTGAATTGATAGCATCTTTAACTTTTTGGGCTGAATTCTGGCTTCCGGTACCGAACTCTTCCATTGCTACCTTGGCTTTGTCAATTCGTCCTCTAAAATCATCTATTTTATCAACAGTTTCTTTTGGAACTTCAACTTGACCAAAGAACTTAACTCTATCTTTTGCTTCATCTACAGCTTTGCTTACGCCGATAATTAGTCCCGCTAGACCAGCTACACCTAAAGCACCTACAGCCACTGGGCTTAATCCAGCCAGTATTGGAGAGATTCCAGCTAAGGAAGCGGATAGGCCACCACCTCCAGCTAGCGCAGCAGTTGCCCCGCCTGCTTCTGTGGCAATTCCTCTAAGTGCGAGTTCGCCAGCTCCTTTTGCTCCAAGCTTAGCCAGACCACCAGTCACTCCCGAAAGAATGCTTGTTAATCCACTTAAAGCTTTCGCTGTTGGAGCAACTGCAGCAGCCGCAATTGCCATTTTAATGATGAATTGTTGAGTTTCTGGGCTTAATTTTGAAAATGAGCCTGCTAGATTATCTATTTCTTTAACAACTGGAATGATTGAAGGTAAGAGTTTTTGACCTAAATCAATTGATAAAACTTCCAAAGTCGCTTTAGCTTTATTAAAAGTATTCTTATCAGAATTGTTCATTTGGTCTGCGAGCTTTTTAGTATAACCAGTCGCATTTTGTGTTTCTTTGGTTAAGTTGCGTAATGCATCTCCGCCTTGGTTAATCAGCACGTTCATACCTGTTTGAGCTTCTACACCAAAAGCTTTAGCAACTAATGAACTTTTTTCAGCATCTGTCATACCTTCGGTATGCTTTTTGATGGTATCGAGCATATCAGGTAAACCGATATTTCCTTTTTTCCACTCATCGATATTAATGCCAAGTTCTTCAAAAGCTGCCGAAGATTGTTTAGTAGGTTTTAACAATCGAGATAGAGCGCCACGAAGTGATGTACCAGCTTTTTCTCCTTCGATACCATTATTTGAAAGCAATCCTACTGCAGCAGCGGTTTGTTCAACATTCATACCTAAAGAATGAGCAACGGGTCCAACATATTCCATTGCTATTCCCATGTCTTCAAATCCTGCAGAGGTTTTATTAGCTACAAATGTCAAGCTATCCGTTACTCGTTGGGTATTTTTCATCATGGATGCTGTATCTTCAGTCTTTAAACCAAACTGTTCTAGAATAGCAGTTGATGCAGACATTACTGTTCCGAAATCTTCCCCTGAGGCTCTTGAGGCATCTAATACCGCAGGCATAGCCCCAACGGTTTGATTAAAATCATAACCGCGTTTAATCATTTCTTCCATACCATCATTGATAGATGAGGTATCGATACCGTATTGTCTAGCCCATTGTTTAGATTTATCTGATAAAGTATCCATTTGCTTAGAAAGAACACTTGCTGGTGTTCCATCTGATAACAAAGCTTGGATTTCAGTCATCTTACCATTGAAATTAGTTGCTGCTTGAATTCCTTTCGCAAATGTTGCAGTTATAGCAATTGAAGCAGGCATAGCTTTTGAAGCAATTGAATTTAAACCTGAGCTTACTTTTCCTAGTCCTGAAGACATTTTAGGTAAGATAGAGGTTTGTTTATATTGCTCAATCGCCGCATTTTTTAATTGAGCCTGGTATTGCATTAATTGTGCATTTGCACGAGAAATATCAGTCGCATATTTTTGAGTGCTAGAGCTTGCTTTTCCGTCAATTAGTGAACCATTGTAAGATTTTTTTAGTAAATCTAATTGCCTTTTTTGCGCCTCAATAGATTTTGTTAGAACTTCCATTGGGCTTTTAACTCCGTCAACACCTTTCCCAAATGTTGAAAATGATGTTTGAGAAGTTTTTAAATCATTTTTTAATGCTGCTAATTGCTTATTAACTCCAGTAACACCCTTTGCGAAGCTGGAATCATCAAAGCCCATTTCAATTATCATTTTCCCTAAAGGTGTATCTGCCATGGCTTTCTCCTTGAACTTTTATCGTTAATTCAAGGATAAACAAAAAACGCCCTTAAAAAGTAGCGTTTTTTGTATTAGTATAAATACTTAATTTACAAATTTATTGTCAATAATCTATATCATGAGATTCTGTGATTTTGTCCATATCATTTGTTTGAACTCTCACTGTAATCGTTGAACCTTTCGCAGCATAGTATCCTTGCCCTTCTTTCACATCATACCCATACTTTATTTTGTCTTCTGAACTTTCAAAACCATATTTCTTTTTTTGATAATGCTGTATTACGTTTTTATTATCAACCAAAGGATCAACTATACACTTTCCTACTAATTTATTGTTGCTTACGGGACCATCATATATATATTTTACACCAAATCCAGCTTTCTCAAGCTTTTTCGTAGCAATTGGTTCATCTATCTTCCATGCTTGATTTGAAGCAATAGGTATTTTAACCATATTTGATGGTATATACTTCAACCCATTAAATGGATTCCTATGGTTAACGGTAGTCATTATAAGTAAGTACATACAAAATAAGAATAGTCCCATACCAGCAAATAGAACTATCAAAAGTTTTTTTGTAAAAAGAATTTTAATATTAACTTCTTTGCCATTTGATTTTTCCATATCATACTCCAGTTTTTTTTATTTAATTATATCTCTTTTTTAAATAAAAAAACAGCTCATAAGAGCTATTTTTATTTTAATGACTGTCCAAACTCCCAGAGTGATAACACTTTTTCTTGTTTAGGCTCATCGACGCTACCATCATTTGATATAATTTTTGCACCAACCACAGAAACAACTGTAGAAAAATCATTACTAAGGATATCTGCTAAAGTATATGAACCAGTCGATACTAGCGTTTTTACAAAGTCTAGAAATTCAGAACGAGCTTCTGAGACTGTCATTGTTCCTTTTTTTCGTCACCCGTAACTTCTTTTGAACCAGTAATCGTTTCAAAAACATCTTTAATGAAATTTTGCAATTCCCAAGCAGGTACACTTGCCAAAATTGATTTTTCTGTTACCTTTGAACTATCGAATAAACCAGCGATGAAATTAATCCGTTTTTTATAAACGTCTGAAATAGACATCTTATCAACGTTTTTTTCAATTTCAACTGCCATATCCCAATAATCAAGAAGCTTTTGACCGCTAACATGTTCTTGAGTAACAGTAAACTCACCGTCTTTATCACGAAGAGTAATTGATAGCTTAGTCATTTATTACTCACCTCCTGCAGGTGCTGCTACCATTAAAGCATCAGCTTCAATTTCTGCAATGCCAGCTGCATCAGTAGAAGCTCCAGTCCCTACAAAGGTAGAGTAGTACAATCCGTTGTCATCAGAACCAATAGCAAAGCTAATAGCTTCTGATGGAAGTTCACTTTGTTTACCTTGTACTGTATTAAACTCAAGACCATCAGAAGAGAACATTCCGTCTACAAATGCCATTAAATATGGATGACCTTGAGGCGTTACATCTTCCAATAGAATCGAGCAGTATGGAGAAGTACGGTCTGCAGTAGCTTTATATACGCCATTAGTAGAGGCTACGATTCCAAGTACTGCGTTTTTAACTTTTTCAGGGAAGTCCATGATGTCAAAGTCAACCTTACCATCACCTACCCCTTTTCCAGAAATAGCATACACTTTATTTGAAGAGTAAGATTTTACAGCATCAACTGCTAATCCTGAGACTTTAGCGGAAACCATCCCACCATTATCTTTTTTTCCTTCAATTACAAATTTATTTGTATTAAGAACGGGATCGCTTCCGTCTTTAATACGAATTGTTAAACGTTTAAAACCAATAGGTACTGACATTATTTATTCTCCTTATTTTCAATAATTTTCGTAAAGATTGCTATTGCCTTCATAAAACCGAGCATCAACATATCTTTTTGTATCGCTAAAATATTCATCTAGTCCGCCATTCATCTGGAAGAATCCTTTTGTTTTTAGAATATTTTCAACTGTATTCTGTAATTTTTTTACTGTTAATCGGTCAATTGCCTCTATGCTAACCTGATAAACAAAATGTTTAGCTAGTGAATCATTGCTACTCATAGCTGTTTGTTCTGGTGGACCAGTCGGAGTAATTGTTATACTTGTTGAGCTTTCAGATAAATTTTCATATCTTGAATAACTTTTAAGCCCACCTGTTCTTTGAATTGCTAGAATATCAGAGTCATTAGCTAAAGCTTGCATAAGTTCGCTTAGCATATCATTCATTTTAGCAACTCCTTCAAATTAGCTTGCGCTGTCTTAACAAATTTTTGTCCTTGAGCATTTGAAAATCTTTGTAAAGCACCAAAACTTTTATAACGATATGATTTACCATTTCTGACAAAACCATTATTTTCAAGATGGACAAGTCTCCAATGCTTACCGTTGTTACCTATCTTTATGACGGGGAATCCTGATGTTCTAGAAACATTTCCTCGAACAACACCAGCTACTGTATCACCAGAATTTGCAAATTGAGAAAGGGTACTCTTTAAATCAACTACAGCTTCATCCGCAGCTGCTTTAAGTGCATCACTTTCTATCTTCTTCACACGAGTTTCACTGAACTTTTCTCTCAATTTTGCTTCAATCTCTTCAAATCCTTTGATTGTCATTGAACTACTCATTAAGATTTGTACCTCCAAGTATTATTTTTAAGAAAGTACGATCATGAAAATCTGGCTGAATATCGATGATATTCCATACTTTATTTGCATATCTCGAATCATCAATAATCACTTTGTCATCGTTTTTAGGCTGATAACCAGTCATTGGGTCTCGAATTTTAAGCGTCGCACCATTCTTAACGTTTTGATTCCCTAATATCATTAAATCTTTATTACTAGGGGAATAAACATCTGCGTAGGTTTTAAAAAGAACAATAGGATCACCGCCTCTCCCGTCAAATGACGTATCAAGTCCTACTCCTTGAAATGTAACTTGCGTTCGCATTGTTCCGTTATTGGTACGATTAGATGACTTAAGTATTTTCTGAGATTTAATCATGTTATTACCTCATCAACAGAAGATTGATTAGCCAAAAATACATCACGGATATTTTGCTTATAATTCTCCTTAAATTCATCTAAAGCATCATTATAAGTATAACGTGAACGCTCAAAAATTAATTCCTTAACTTCTGGATCACTTGCATCAGGCACTCCAACTAATCTAAGAATTGAGGTGTAAGAGGCTATGAGCATATCTGTTAAGTTAGCAAGTTCGTCAGAATCGTTAGTACTGATTCTCATTCTTTGTTTGAATGAATTAAGGTTATCATTAGCCCAAGTTTCTGCAGTACTCATATTTAACTCCTATTATTTATCTTCTTTTTCCTCCACTTTTTCAACAAAACCAGGGAGCTTTTTTTCAAGCTCCTTGAATCTTGCTACGGAAGCCTCAAAAACTTCATCAACTTCACGTCTAACATTTTCCTTTAAATCATCAAAGACAGCTTTTACTTTTAATTTCATTGACTACTCCTTACCCAGCAGGTACGGCCGCAATTGTAACAAGCGCTGAAGCATTATTATCTTTTGGTTTGCCCCAATAGAATGATTTGGTAGTATAAAGTTGAAGGTCTTCAAGAGCAAACGTTTGGTCAAATTCTTGCATTGTCATTTTTCCACGATAAGCATTATATCGATTTGCAACAAATACAATTCCTTTACCAGCAGGTACGGCCATTGATTGGACTACAGAGATATTGAAAGGTAAGATATCAACCCATACTCCATTAGCATTCAAATATAAGAACATCGCAGTGAAATTATAATAATCTTGAGGATTAACCAAAATTTTTGCTTGTCCAGCAATATTGAGAGGAATGCCTTTTTCGCTGAATGACAACTTTTTCATGATAGGTGCTAGAATTTTAGCAGCTTGTTTGGAAACATCTTGAGAATTTTCTAAAGCAGCAAGCGGTGAAAGGTCGGCTGATACTGTTTTATCTCCATATGTAGTAGTTCCATTTACAACTGTAGCATCTTTGATTAAACCAACAGGTTTGTTATTCCCATCTCCAAGTACTAAAGCTGTTTCGAGAGCAACTGCAATTGATTCTGATAATTGTAAGACAATAAATGTTTTCAACCAATCATAACTATAGTCAAGAGCATCTTTAGGGATAACAGTAAACGCAGTAAGTTTATTTTGAGAAAAATCATGTTCCCCGAAGTTTTGGTTCAACTGACCTTGGATATCACCAGTGAATGTCCCCCATACTGCTAATCCACCATCATAGATTCCATCGGAAGTAATTGCTTTTGTACGAAGTCCCATATCTTGGAAATTTATAACATCAAGTAAAGGATGGGCATAAGTCAATTCGTCAAAAACTTGATTGATAATTTCAAGAGGTAAGGTTTTTTCTACATTTCCAACACCAGAAGTAATATCGTTAAAGAATTTTGTTTCTTCTGCTGACATTACTTCAGCAGAACGAGATGACATCAATGAATTGATTTTTTCGTTTGTTTGATCAGCAAGTTTTTCAACAATTTCAGTGCCCATAACTTCCATAGACTGAGCAAATAATTTTTGTTGTTCTTTTTCATCGGCTCCGTTAGCAACTGCATCTGTATATTTTCCTACAGCTGCTTCGTAATTAGGTAATTTTGTGTAGTCCATTATTTAATTCCTCCTAGGAAAAGTGGTTTAAATTTTTGATTTTTAAGTGGCTTGTCTGCCGAGTTATTAGATTTTTTAGCTACTGGTTCTTCATTTGGTTCTTCACTTTCAAAAGAAATAAGTTGATCTAAACGATCTGTTATTCCTTGATATTGTTCTGAATCCAACTTGAATTCTTGCGAATTATTAGTTTCATTTTTAATTTGAGCCTTCATAAAGTTTTTGAGCTTGGCAATTTTATCGCTGGAGAAAGCCTGGTCCATTGATGCCATCATTTGAAGGGGTGTTTTTACTTCTTCGAATGATTTTTCATCTGCAATTCCTGCCTCTACTGCCTGATCTGCAGAATAATAAGTTTCTTCATCCATTGCTGCTTGCGCTTCTTCCAATGTACATCCCATTCTTTTAGCGTACATTTTAGCAATGCTAGAACTAATTTCTTTCAATACATCAGATTGTTTAGCCATATCGCGATAATCTCCTTGATTAACTGACCAAACATTATGAATAACAATAGTCGCTGCCGGAGATACTGCAATGTGTTCAGCGGCCAACATAATGACACTAGCAATAGATGCGCAAAGCCCTGTTACCTCTGCAGTAATTTTTCCTTGGTAGTTCATCAATAAAGTATAGATTGAACTTCCTGTACGTACCGAACCCCCGCCTGAATCAATTGATAGTTTGATATCTTCACCGTTCGCTTCATCTAAAAATTCTTCAACTGACTTAGCGTTAATATTTTCTATTTCTAGAAGATCATAAAACCAAGAGTCATCTGAGTCAATAACAGGTCCATGTAAATTAAGAGTTTTCACTAGGTACTCCTTCCTTTTGATAATTTTTTGTCATAATAAATCTATCTCCATCAGGAATTGGAGGTAAATTAGAAGCCTCACGAACTTCATTTACTTTAACCACACCGCTTGAACCAACTTTATCAATTGCATCAGCCCTATCAAGGATGTTAATTGTTTTAAATCCAGTCATTTGTAGGGTATTACCAACTGAATATCCTGATTTTTTAATTAAAATACTTGCAAATCCTTCTGATAATTTGTTTCCTAATGGAATCACTGCGGATTCAATTGCTAAATCCAAGTTTTCAGAATTATTAGCAGTTTCTCCAAGCACTAGTGCCGGAGGAATTCCAATCAACCCTGCTACTTCTCCAATAAACACTTTTTTTAAAGACCAAAAGTCAGTAATCTGATTTTGTAGTGTTGCGGACTTGCTAGAAGAAATTTCATCATATGAAGACTTTGCTTTATCGTCTGCAGGAATGAAGACAATAGGATCATTCATCATTTTTTCGTATAAGGTTGTCGCATATTGTTGCTGTAATTTTATTCTTTCATTATCATCAATCTTACTAGTAACAGGAATACTAATTTTTGCTCTAACTTGCCCTACACGGAGCTGATTAGCAATTAAGATTCCGAATAATTTCCCGTAATCATCCCATAGACTATCAACATATTTTTTTATCCCAATATTGTCATTATCTAAGTGAAAACAATCCACTCCTTGAATAAAGGTTCTATTAAAATATTTTTGAGCGTATGGTCCAGAATTAGGAGCATTAGAAACTTTGCTATTGGAGAAGTTAACTGTCACTCCCGTGTATGTGTTCCCGTCAAGCGAATAGTTTGTTACAAAATTATCAGCAATATAGAACTGATCACCATCCTGTATAACTAATAACTCACCATTTAACAGATTTTTTATCATTGAAATTTTGAATTCACTAGCTGTTTGATTGGGATTCGGTCTCATATTTAAAGCATAATCAAATTTAGAATCTGTAATCGAGCTTTCATTTTTAAATACAAATTTACCTTTAGAAACAGTTCTTGCTAAGTAAGAAACACAAGATTCTAAAGCAGCATTCTTAATACCAAGCGTGACTTGTGCATTAAACAAGGCATCATATCCGGTTAAATCTGTTGCACTTAACTTATCTTTTACAGATGACCAAATGTCTGAAAATAGTCCCACATTTTCTCCTTTCCGTACTTTTAATTCAAGTTTAATGGAAAAGTAGAGCGAAAAAGTAGCGTTTTTATAAATAAAAAGGCTGCCCAGTGGACAACCTGTAATAAAATAGCCAGCGTAAACTGACTAATAAATAATTTAAATATTTTTCCATGCACCGGTATTAAGCAATGCAATCGAAATCGCCCGCAAACTCGCAAGCCCCAGAGAGTCATTAGCTCTCAATTCAGGATAACGGGATTGAACCGTTCTATTCTAGCTTATGAAACTAGCGTGACGCCTTGCCACCCATCCTGTTTAATGTACTCGCTCTTGCAAAAGCTGAGTACAAATGACTATTATTTCTTTTTGTGCTTGCACCCTGCACCGGGTTGAATTAGGGGATGAATAGCCACATACCTAAAACATTTGCGCCATATAATGGCAATAGCAAGATAGAGTCACGAACTCTATAACTTCTAATAGCGAAGTCGTTTCTATTCCTTGCTTACCCACTAAGCTGTTAGTATACCGCTGTTTTACTCACTAACTACTCGACCCTTTTGTCTTAATAGACAGTAGCCACTTAGCTATAAACGTTTAATAGCAAGTCAGGGAGTCGAACCCTGACAATTCCATACTAAGTCGTAAGGTGCGACCTTACTAACGAACCTTAGCCATATCCTCGCTACAACAGGCGTTCAATAATTCTACTAATTAAAGAACTTTTACGGATTCAAACCGATGGGCTACTGTCATAACCAACTTTATGTGACTGAGTGAGATTCGAACTCACGCCTCTGCATTAAAAGTGCAGTGTCTTAACCCCTTGACCATGCATCCACTAACAGCAGAAGTATATCCAACCGAACGAATTACATTTTGTTTGCTTTCGCTGATAACTTCATAAGTAAATTATCTAATATTTTTACTCTTAAAAAGTATCGTTTAACCCATAAACCAACCCAAATTATCATAAAAATCTGTAGAATCTACTTCATTTAATAAATCAGCCTTGAACATTGCTGCTTCAAAAGCTTTAAATCCATCTGTTTTTCGTCTGACATCTTCTTTTTTTATATATTCCACATTTCCATCTTTTTTCAAATGTCGAAGTACGTTATTTGTGTACCACCGCATCATATCATTATCACCGAAATTAATTTTTTGATTAGCAAAACTGTCCTCAATTACCGTTGATAATTGCGCATCAATAGCCCTAAAGTTGCGAATGACTTCCACGCGATAACCGAGCGGTTCTTCAAATTTCCCATTCCAAGAGACCTCAAACCCTGCTTCTTCAAATTTAGGTTGTAAATACTCCCTCATTTTATAGCCATCTCCACAAATAGTTTGGAATTCATAGCCTTCTTCATCACGCATACGAACAAACCAATCTACAACGTGCTGTGCATCCATTGACGGTTCATCTAATACTGTGAGCAATCCCTCATCTTCCCATTGTCTAATCGGAGCAAATCGTCGCTTACCATTAACATTTTCATTTGGTTTTGAATAGCTATATATTCTATCGACAAATTCTTTACGAACAAATGAATGAGATTTGAAAACATAATCCCCATCAACCTTAAATAATGCACCAACTGCGATAAAGTCACGAGTAGAGGCAAAGTCAAATCCTCCAACCGCAGGTAGATTTCTTAATTCTGGAAATTCTTTTTTAGTTGCTTTTAATTCTTCATAGGTTGCCACGCTTCTTTCAATGTCAGTCACTGGGAAATTTTGGCGCTTAGTCATGAATTCATCTCGTCCGCTAGGATTTAATTCTAAGTCCTCATATTCCTCAAGAACTGTTTCAAAAAGTCCTTGCGCATACTCTGTCATTGGAAGTGAAAACATAGGACTCGATAATTCCCAAAGGGTAGGGTCATCAACCTGTTCTGCCTTATCCAATTTGCAAATAAATGGAAACATAGCATTCCATTTCGCTTCGCCTTTAAGGACTTTTAGTGCCATATCTTTCATCTGGTCAATGAATCCATCACGCACATAACCATCAGTTCCTATATAAAATTCACGTGGATTAGGTCGTTTACCTAGTCCAGAAATATGTACTTTTACATCTTTATTGCTTTCATATTGGTGGATTTCATCAAAGATAACCGCCCCATCTCTAAGTCCATCCTTAGTATTTCCATTTGAAGTTCTGAATTTAAAGAGCGATTTTGTCTGTAAGTTCTTGATTTCAGATTTACGCGGCTTACCAAATAATTCTTCTAATTCTTCATGGTTCTCAATTGTATCGTGAACTTCATCAAAACTTGTTTTAGCTTGGTCCTCACTGTTGGCCACGATTGAAATATTATAGTTAGCGATTCCATGCATAGGGGTTGTTAGATAACTTCCTATTGCAGAAAGTAATCCATTTTTACCATTCCCTCTGGCAATCATAATTAATATTTTTCGATAGACATTCCGATGGTTTTCTGAAAAATATAAGAAAACAAAACCGATAATGAATTTTTGGAAATCTTCCAATTCAAAGAAATATTTCTCTGTATATCCAATACAATTCTCGATTTGTTCAACGTCAAAAAATACCTCGCCTGATTCGAGACGAGGCACTACCTCACGTTTAATATAATCAACAAGTAATTTTCGTTCATAGTTGAATTTGACCATTCCCGCATAATAACCGTCAATGTAATTTTGAACGTAATCGATCACTTCGTAAATTTACTCCAATCTTTTTCGCTACTATTTTTAGGTTTTGATGTTCGTTTTTCTTCAAAAAATTCATCTAACTTAATTAAGGCAGCATTTACTTTTACTTTTTCTGCAATTGCAGGGTGTGGTTTTTTTATCTCATTTTCACCAGAAGAAACCAGAATCATTACTCCTGCCTTATCAATTGCTTTGCTTAAATTTTCAAAATTAGAAACTAAGCTGCAGTATCGGTACACTTTTTCTAATTCAGATGGCGAATTTTTATCAACAAGAGAGAGCAATTCTTGAAAAAGTGAGTCATTAGTTTTTTCGTTTTCAGTTTTGTCTTTTTTTTCAGTACTGTTTTCAGATATTTCATTCATGATTGACAAATAATAATTTATATCAGTGATTATTTCTTGTAAATCAACTTGCAAAACTTCAGCGATATCTATCCACATTTTTTTATTTTTAGGATTCCTCTTTCCCCTAGAGTATAAAGAAAGCTGGCTGTTATTTATTTTTATTTCTTTTGTTTCAAGCAACTTTTTCAAATCTGAAAAACTCAATTTTTTATCATCTAAGACTTTCTTCAATTTGTTATTTACCATTTTCAGCTCCCTTCTTAAAAAATAGCTTTATTTTTGGTTAAAAGACCCCAACCGGTCTGTGGTAAATTTGGAAATAGACCCAATTATTTTAGACCCGGGGGTATATTTTAATTATTTTTCTGTAATTTCCGAACAATAAAATCAGAATTCAAAAGTTTCATCATCAAACTGCTTGTATCTGTGTCTATCATGCCTCTTGTTGTGGCAGTCGTGGCACAAGGTACGCAGGTTACTCGGCTCTAGTGCAAGCTCTGGATGATACTCAAGTTCCTTAATATGATCTATCTCTAGTGTCGCAGTCTTAGCCGTTGTCACTCTGCCTTCTGCTTTGCACCATTGACATTCATTGTTATCACGCTTGAGTATCTGTTCTCTCATACGTCTCCAAGCTCCTGAGCAATAGAACCTGTGTCTTGCCTTTGGTGTACTCACATCTATCATGATTCAATCGTAAAACAAAAACGCTACGAAAAAGTAGCGTTCTTTATATTAATAATCTTCTGCCAACCATTCCATAACTTTTGTATAAACTGTCGATTTTGTTTTATAATTTCCTTCTTCAACTTTGCGTAAAGTTTTCTCGCCAATACCAATAAGTTTATGAGCTTCTGATTTTGTCAGTCTTAAGTCGGCCCTCTTTCTCCGGACTGCTTTTGCTTGCGCTTCTGTTATCGTTAACATTATGTGGTTATCCTTTCTGTTATATTATTCATGAAACATCTTAAGTAAATGACCACCGTCATATTTCTCAGCAAACTGTTGCGTTGCTTTATTATTTCTAGCAATGACTGCAGTCTTTGAGTAATACATATTCATAGTGATTTTAATGATACCCCAGCGATCGATATAATAATGTTTGAATATCTTACGATCGTCTTCGTCTTTAATATTGTCTAATGCTTCATTGATAAGCTGAGATTGATTGGCATTCTTCTTATTGCGAATGATAATTCTTAAGGTCATTCGAACATCATGCCATTGTGCTTTCGTCAATTCTTTTGTCATATTCTAACTCCTGTTATGTTATAATAGTATTAGAATAAATCAGTTTGTAAAGCCCATTGCCGTGGGCTTTTTTTGTTATCACTTATCAGTACCATAAACAACAACTTTAATATGTTTTTCACCCAATCCATAAAAAAGCTTAGCAATATCGAATTTAGAAAGCATCAGTTCATCAATAAATAATTTATTTAAACCTCTACTTCGCATTTCAATTGAGATGTTTCTAATATCAGAAGTAGAAGAAATAACTCTGTCTTGTAGGTACTTCGGGAATAAACGATATTTGATTGTAAAATTCGGTACTAAACATAAAGCTTGTTTATCTTGTTTCATCAGCTCAATAACTTTAGTAGTTTTTCCACTACCTCTATCTTGGTTATTAATTTCTAACATCTTTCTCCTCCAGTTGAGTTTAGCGAGTTCCTAGCTCAGTATGATGTGATATAATATAATTGACCAAATAATACAAAAAATAATATAATAATTAAATAAATTAAGTTTTGCGCTCGAACCTGGTCAGTTCGGGTTTTTTAGATAAACAATCCAATAACAGCAAGTATAAATAACTCAGTTAAAGCACATGCAATTATTGCTAATGTTGCTCCATAAAGAATGTCAGTAGCACCGTCATCTGTAATTTGTTTTTTATAAGCAATAGCAACTCCAATTGAACCAGATACAAAAAACGATATGATTACAATTGAAAAAATTTTAATTAGTGTATCTATCATATCCACCTTTTTTCTCCCGTTTCTAAATTTGTTGACGTCAACTTTCCCATATCTCCTCCGCCTGTTTCTGATAAAAGCATTGTATTTTTATTACTTCTTTCTTGTATTGCCCATAAGTTTTTCCGATAATTAATGCTGTCCCTCACATTCAAAGCCTTAATCATTGAGATGGGCTTTTTCTTGTGCTTGAAACGTGGTATATTAACATATCCATCATGAGAAACATAAGAATCAATTTTCGTTCCATCTCCGCCGTAAACACTTGTTATCTCTGCTTTTCTCCGTCTTGTCATTTACTTACCTCAAATTCTTAAATCTGTCAGTGACTCTTTTTTGCTGTTCATCAAATTCTTTGTCGAGCTGCCCCATTTTTGATTTGTGCTCAGCAAGCTCTTCATCAATTTTTTGAAGTTCTTTGTCCATTTGGTTGTTCAATCTTACCCAAGTTATTGAGAAAATTACGGTACCCATAATCACAGCGATTAGCGCTCTAAGGGCAAAGTATTTAATTCCCATAAGTATTGCCACAATCAGCGTTGGCATAGATATAACAAGCGATAAAATGCTCGTAGCCATGATGATAAATAAAACTAATTTTGATGCATCTTTCATTCCACAACCTCCTCGATATAGGCAACTTTGAAAGCACAATTGCTATCAGTGCGCCAACCTGCGTTGCTTTCTATGTCTTGAATTAAATCTGCTAAACTATTGGCATAAGCAACACACATTGCAGCCTTATCATCTCCACCTCAATCCATATGTTTATCAAGCCATTTTTCGTGACTACCGCTAGACTCGTCAAGTTCTGAGCGGTTGATTTCAGCGCCACACCTTTTACAGATTAATTCGTTCGGTATTGTGGAGAAGTAACCCCACTTATGCCCGAACAGCTTACACAAAAGTTTCATTGGTTGTCCTCCAATCTGACATAGCGTGACATAGATTTCATCATACTTTCCAACATATGGGATTTTTCATGAAGAGCCACATTTTTTCTTTTGGGTTTTCTTACAACCTCAAGACCACCTTTTCTAATTGTTGGTATAATCACACCAACTCCAGAAAATAAATATGTTCGTAAAAGCTCATTATTTTCCTCAGTCAGTTTGTCCCAAAGCTCTCTAGGCATAACAAAGTAGTTGAAATCTCCTGAGAATGTTTTTTTAGCACTGCTCATAAAATCAGGTTTTGAAACTTTTATCTCATAACATCTAAAAGTATTCCCTTGATTCTCATAAGATACAAAATCAACTCGTTCGCTTGTTCCTTTAGACCAAGGGTCACGTTTACCAAATGTAACCTCAAAGCAAGAGTATTCTCCCAATTTATGCCCATGACTTTTAAACAAAAGCTCCTCAAGTTCAAGTGTTTCTTTTGTTTTCATTCAATCCCTCCCCACCAGTCAATGACCAGCGATATTAGTTTGTCGGTCATTCTGATACCTCGCTTTTCGCAACATCAAGAAATTCAATCTGACTAATTCTTACTTCTTGCATTTTTCCATTGATTTCTACAATAGCGATAGGATAAGCGACGGTTCCTGCTTTAAAACCACCAGCTATTAATGAATCTCCATGAGTATGCGAATGCTGAAATAATCCCATAAAAGTTCCCTGAATCTGCTTTTTATTACTAAAAGTTACTAAGCAGGGTCTTGTTTCTAATTCAATTTTCATCCCTCCACCACTTTCACTAAATCAACTCCGAAGGCTTTGCCTGCGAGGTAGGCGCATATAATATGATAATTATCTCCTGTTATAACGAATTTCATTAATTCATCTGACAGAACTAAATAATTAACTCCAAGCACGAACGTCTCAATCATTGATTCTCTCTTAAGCGGATTCAGTTCTTCATCCAATAAATCCGCAATGCTTTTCGGAATCGTGAGCTGGGGTTTATTATTAAAATATTTAATAACATCTCCATCAGCATACAGTTGTTGATACTCTGTAGTTCCAAGCTTCGATTTATATGCTAATCCGTATGCAATAGGACTTACGACTTTTTTAAATTCCTCTAATTCACTCATTTTCACTCCCTTTATTTCCAAGTGTATTCAAATCGTTCAGTTTTGATGGTATTTCCGTCCAAATCTAAGACGTTTCGGAAAAGTCTAGCGGAATATCCCCACTTCCACTTCATTGCATAAAACTTCAAAGCATTGTTGAAATCATCAAAATCAGTAGTGCTTATCAATTCTCCGTCATCATACTCATCAACAAAATATTTGTTTTTACTCATCATCCCCTCCAATCGCTGCGAGTGCATCATGAGCTATTTCAACCGCAATTTCTCCTGCTCCACCATCATCAAATTTTGTTGGAATAACTGCTATTTCTGTCAGTGCCTTTTTCGCAGTGTTAAGCTGTTCTTGGAGTTTTTGATTTTTCAGTTCTGCCTGTAAAGTTTTCATACTAAAATCTTTAAGCTCTTCTACTCGAATTTCTTGTAGTTTTTTAACCTTATCCATTAATTCAAGATATTTACTGTCATATTCAAAATCAGACAAAAATGTATCAAAACTAAACGCTGTACAATAATCAACATCAGTAGTTTCAGGATGTCCATTATTGGTAACCCAAACTACAATTTCATTAGTATGCCAATGCGGCCCGCAATCAATAACGTTATAAAAGTCACCTCGTGTATATTCTGTTGAGCTTTCTCCGACATATCTAAATGACATGATTTGATAAGGTAACCCTAACTCCACTCGTAATAACTTTCCATTCGTTACTATTTTTTGGTCTTGGCAATATAAAGTCAAAACCTTGTCATGTTCGGTTTTAATCATTCTCACACCTCCCCAGTGCTACCAAAACCGCCTGTACGCTCTCCGTTTGCATTGTCATCGTCTGTTGTAAGGTATTTGACAAATACCCCTTGCATAATTCGTTGACCTTTAGCAATCGTTACAGGCTCTTTTGAGATATTCATAAACAAGCCTTTGAATTCATTAGGATAATAATCTGAATCGATAATTCCTACTGAATTAATCAATGCAATGCCACGCTTAACTGGATTGCTTGAGCGGTCATATAATTTCAGCACTTCGTCACGTCCGAGTTGAACAGCTAGACCTGTACTTACCATTTTTATTTCATCAGGTTGAATCGTAACTGTTTCACTTGCTGAAATGTCATACCCTGCGCTATGTTCTGTCGCTCGTTCTGGAATAGTCGCATTTCCATCTAGTTTTTTAAATCCTCTTGTCATTCTCCGTCCTCCACAGGCACAGCAAACTGCCAGTAACGCTCATCAATTGACTTGATTTCTTGTTCTGTGAAATGCTGTTGCCAATACCCTTCGTTGTTTTCTTTCTGTTCTATAAAACATTCATGATAATTGGCTACTCCTCCAAAAAGTAAAAATCTGCCATCATCATTATTTAAAAATTCAACTTCATATTTTTGTTCGCTCATTCCGTCACCTCAATTTTTTCATAGCTCCCAGTTTGCATGCTGTCGATTTCTTGCTTGGTGAATTTACAATCAATAGTAGATGGTTTTTCCCCTTTTTCAACTCTCAAATGATTTAGTGGACCATCAGAATGTTTAATTGTAAACCAATCGTAGTGTTTATCTGTTTTACAAAAATCAATGTGCTTCAAATAGAACAGCTGCGGTTTTTCGACTGTATAGCCGTCAAGCCATGCACGCATATAATCTTCTTGGTGTTCAGAA
>NZ_JAALEQ010000013.1:0-34805 GCF_011800585.1 Lactococcus sp. EKM203L | reverse complement strand
AACTGTGACTTTTATACCTTTTTTTATCTTACGTTCGCTTTTTCCCTCTCCTGTATTCGCTTTATTTCATGCCACCACTAGCTTTGACAAATTAAAAAAATAAGTCTTTTTTAACTTGCTTTTTTCTTTTCTTATCAAAAAACTCCCTATTTTTATTAAAATAGGGAATTCCTCTTCACTCTTCGTCTTCTGAAAATAAGATGGCCTTTATTTTTTCACGAAGGCGATACCGTTGCATTCGAGTTAGTTCTTCTCCTCGCATTTGTCGAAGTAGTAAGTCTTGATAATGTGCGCTCAAACCTTCATATACTTCTGCCAGCAAATGATTGAAGACCACTTCATTATCTGGACTAGTATCACCTGAATTTATCCAGTCTGAGCATTCATAAACATCTAAACCTATAAAATGGTCATGGCTTCGTTTCTTTGCATAACTTCGTCTTAATTCATCTATTAATCTTTGATGATACTTTACCTTAAATTTTGTATGCAGCTTTTGACCATCGCTCTGCTCTTCTAATAGAAGATGTAAAATAATCATCCCCTCTTGAAGATAATCCTCTATTTTCCATGTTCTAATGCGAATTTGTTTCATTAATTTCATGACTATAGGTTTCATTTCTGAAAACAGAATTTCAAAACCCTCTTCTTCCAAGTAATATGTCATTGGAAAGTTCTCCTTTTATATTATCTTTATTTGATTTATTAGTAAGAAGATAGGGGTGGAGAATGTATATCTAATAAACAGTCAGGGAGCATCTTATTATAATGAGCTATTTTCATATCTATCCTTCCAAGACATTTTTATGGCTTTTATTACATTATAATAATTTTTACGTGTTTTACCTAACGATATTATGCGAATATTCAGAATTTATAACCCAATAAATAAAAGCAAGGCTATTTACCTTGCTTTTTTATTTTATAAGTAATCAGGAGTAGGTTTATTTTTAAAATAAACTCCTGAAATTCTAGAAGCTGCACCTGGTTCTACAAGTTCTAGCGTTTTTGAAATTTCATCAAATGAACCATCATAGTCACGGCTGTTTTCAAATAATTGAAGCGCTCTTGAGATCCCTTGTGCTACTTGTTCATTTGCAGCTTTATACCGATTAGCATATTGAATCAATTGTTCAGCTAATACCGCATGGTCAGTCAAATTAGTCGTTGCTTCTTTTAAAACGTGCATATCTTCAGTGCTTACGTCAACAAGATGATTAATTGTATCAATGTTGATTCTAACTCGTCCTAATTCTTTGAACAGATTTTGTACTCGATCTCCTGTTGTGAAGAACAAGTCGAGATAATCTTTAGGAAGTCCAGGGAGATTACATTTTTCAACATAACGTTTTATTGTACGAAGTTCAGAATCAAAGCGTTCTGCAATTTCTTGAGCTGCTCTTTCTTCATCTCTGAGTCCTGTAAGGGTATCACTAATCTTAATTTGGTTCTTCTCAATATCTTCAAGCGCATTGACTACTGAATTTACTCTACGTGAAAGAATTGAGTAAGGCATTGTTTTAGCTTGAATATTTCCTAGAATTTCATCAACATCTGAGTCAAGAGATTCTAAATGTTCTTGATAACCTCTAACATATCCTTTTTCGTTCCCAGAAAGGATATAGGCTTGTGTAACATGGTCAATTTCAAGGAGAAGATTTTTATTATTTGCTCTGATATGTTCAATATATTCTTTGAGAACTGATGAACGTTTTTCAACATTTCGACGTGCGCTATATTCTCTTTCAAAAATAGCATAAAGTTCTTCAACTTTTTCTTGAATTAAACCAAGTTCAGCTTCTACTCGATCTAGTTCAAATTGTTCTAATAATGAACTACTTTCAACGAGATGATCATGTAAATCATCCATTCTTTCTTTAATGTTGACATTATCGGGAAGAATGTATTCTTCTGCAACGAATTTATCACTCGCTTCTTGCAATTCTTCAAGTCGTTTAGGAACATCTTTTTCAATTGTTTTAATAAATGATGGAATTTGTTCTGTAATTGCACGTAAAGCAATCGTATGTTCTTCAGCAGTTTCCAAAACTTCAGCCGCTTCAATCGGATCACCTGTTGAGTTTAGCGTTACAAACTGAGAAAATTCTGTTTCGATATTGGCTAAATGTTTTTCAAGTTCAGTAATAACTGTTCCATACAAATCTGCATTGTCAGCAATATCGCTACGTAAGTTATCATATAAATCAAGGGACTCTTGAATTTTATTTGAATTACGCTTTTCTTGTTCAACAAGTTGAGCAACACCTTGACGAATTCCTTCGACATCACCTTCCATTAATTCAATTTGGGCCTCACTATCCGCTACAGATTCACGAGCACGGAAAAAATGGAATGAATCGTTTAATTGTTCAGCTTCAAAAATATGTTCTTCCAAATCAGCAAAAGAATTTGATGATAAGTCAAGCCATTTTTGGTTCCATTCACGGAAAATCGTTTGCGATTGTCCGACGAGATGCATTTTTTTAACAGAATCAATTTCTTCTTGAACAGGCAAATCGAAAAGCGATTCCTTTCGCTCTTCTAAGGCTAGTATACGGTCTTCTGTTTTCTTTCGCATTAATATTGCAAAAGCATAAAAGGCAACGAGAATAACTAATAAGACAACAATGAGGATAATGACAGTACTTGACATGCTTTACTCCATAAAATGATTTAATTACTTAAAAATAGTTTAATTACTTAGGTTAGATAGATTTTAAATAGATAGAAAATCTCAAATATAATTATAGCATAATGCGTCAAAGAAATACACTATTTTCTTAGTTTTCTAACCGAAAAGCCCTTTTTTATTTTCAAAATAAAAAAAGCAACCTCTAGAGGCTGCTTTTTAATTAAATTAAAGTCCTGCTTTTGCTGCTTCAACTTCTGCTGCGAAGTCTGTTTCAGCTTTTTCAATTCCTTCACCAACTTCAAAACGTGTGAATGCAATTGCTTTAGCTCCTTTTGATTCAAGGAAAGCTTCGACTGTTTTGCTGTCATCCATGATGTAAAGTTGTGCAAGAAGAGCAAATTGTTGGTCAACTTTTGTATTGTCAACGATGAATTTAGCCATTTTACCTGGAAGAATTTTGTCCCAGATTTTTTCTGGTTTTCCTTCAGCTTTGAGTTCTTCTTCAAATGAAGCTTTCGCTGCTGCAAGAACTTCTTCTGTTAATTGGCTCTTAGAACCAAATTCATGGTGTGGAAGTTCTGGTTTGTTAACAAGTACACGGCTAGCGTTGTCTTCATCAATTTTGTGGTTCATTTGTGCTAATTCAGCTTTTACAAATTCTGAATCAAGTTCATCAGCTGAAAGAACAGTAGGGTTCATTGCAGCGATATGCATTGATAGTTGTTTAGCAAGTGTTTCATCTGCACCTTCAACGACAGAAACAACCCCAATTTTACCACCGTTATGTTGGTAAGCTCCAAAGTGTTGAGCATCAGTTTTTTCAATTACTGCAAAACGACGGAAAGTAATTTTTTCTCCGATTGTAGCAGTCGCTTGAACAAGTTCTGCTTCAAGAGTAATACCTGAAGCTGTTTCAAGTGCCAATGCTTCTTCGTTAGTTGCTGGTTTTTTAGACGCAATAAGTTCTGCTGTTTCTTTAACCAAGGCAACAAATTGATCATTTTTAGCTACGAAGTCTGTTTCTGAGTTCAATTCAACAATCGCTGCAACATTTCCGTTTACGGCAATTCCTGTAAGTCCTTCAGCGGCTACACGATCAGCTTTTTTAGCTGCTTTCGCAATCCCTTTTTCACGAAGAAGTTCTGCTGCTGCTTCCATATTTCCGTCAGTTTCAACAAGAGCGCGTTTAGCGTCCATGATTCCTGCACCAGTTTTTTCACGTAATTCTTTTACTTGAGCTGCTGTTACTGCCATTTTGTAAATCTCCTATGTGTTTTTTTCTGTCAGTATTGACAGTAGTTTTATTTAAAAAAACAGGCGAGGCGTAAGGCCTCGCCTGTTGTAGTTACTTAATTAGTATAAGTTGAAGTTAAAATTATTTACCTTCAACGATTTCAGCAAGTTCTTCAAGTGATTCTTCTGAAGCTGCTTCTTCTGCTACGAAATCATCCGCTGCATCTTCACCTTGACGTCCTTCAATGATAGCGTCTGCCATTTTAGCTGTAATCAATTTAACAGCACGGATAGCATCATCATTTGCAGGGATAACTACGTCGATTGGTTCTGGATCTGCGTTTGTGTCAACCATTGCTACAACTGGGATTCCCAAAGTTTTAGCTTCTTTAACTGCGATTTGTTCAGCATGTGGGTCAACGATGTACATAACATCTGGAATACGAGGCATATCAGCGATACCACCGATGAATTTTTCAAGGCGTTCGCGTTCTTTGTTAAGAAGAACTACTTCTTTCTTAGGTAAAACTTCGAAAGTTCCTTCTTCTTCCATTTTGTTGATTTCTTTAAGGCGTGTCACACGTGTTTGGATAGTGTTCCAGTTAGTGAGCATACCACCCAACCAACGGTGGTTTACGTAGTATTGACCAGCGCGGAGAGCTTCTTCTTTAACTGCTTCTGCAGCTTGTTTTTTAGTACCAACAAAAAGAACTACTGCACCTTCTTGTGAAGCGTTTTTTACATAGTTGTAAGCATCGTCAACAAGTTTTACAGTTTTTTGAAGGTCGATAACGTGAATACCATTACGTTCTGTGAAGATGTATGGTTTCATTTTTGGGTTCCAACGACGAGTTTGGTGACCGAAGTGAACACCAGCTTCAAGAAGTTGTTTCATTGAAATAACTGACATGTTAATGTCTCCTTTTAAAATAGTTTTTCCTCTTTCATCTGTCATCCGCAGCCGCAATACTTGTGTACACTACGACTTTGTCGAGACGAAATGCGAGATGGTTGCATAGCAACTCTATCATTATACATTGTTTGACCTATTTTTGCAAGTATCTATTCACGCTTCTATTGTTCAGTAAATCTATTTTTCTAACCACTCCTATTATCTGACAAATTTAATTGTTAATTTAGGCTCTATAATCACTAAAAGAGTAAGTTTTTAAATTTTTTTCTAAGAAAAAATTAATATTTTTGCTGAAACCGCTTTTTTTGTGATAAAATAATTATAGTAAATAAATTAGTTTGTGAGGAGAGAAATATGAAAGAAAAAATCCTTTTAGGCGGCTATACAAAACGTGTATCTAAAGGCGTATATAGTGTTCTTTTGGACACTAAAGCTGCTGAATTATCATCATTAAATGAAGTCGCTGCGGTTCAAAACCCTACTTATATCACTCTCGATGAAAAGGGACACCTCTATACTTGTGCAGCAGATAGTAATGGTGGAGGAATCGCCGCCTTTGATTTTGATGGCGAAACTGCTACTCATCTCGGAAATGTCACAACCACGGGAGCTCCACTCTGCTATGTTGCCGTGGACGAAGCGCGACAATTAGTTTACGGAGCGAACTATCATCTTGGAGAAGTTCGTGTTTATAAGATTCAAGCTAATGGCTCACTCAGATTAACGGATACAGTAAAACATACCGGTTCTGGACCACGTCCTGAACAAGCTAGCTCACACGTTCATTATTCTGATTTGACTCCTGACGGACGACTTGTCACCTGTGATTTGGGAACAGATGAAGTCACTGTTTATGATGTCATTGGTGAAGGTAAACTCAATATTGCTACAATTTATCGGACAGAAAAAGGAATGGGTGCTCGTCATATTACTTTCCATCCAAATGGTAAAATCGCTTATTTGGTTGGAGAGTTAAATTCAACAATTGAAGTTTTAAGTTACAATGAAGAAAAAGGACGCTTTGCTCGTCTTCAAACAATTAGCACCCTACCTGAAGATTATCATGGAGCAAATGGTGTTGCTGCCATCCGTATTTCATCTGACGGTAAATTCCTCTATACTTCTAATCGTGGACATGATTCTTTGACAACTTACAAAGTAAGTCCTCTTGGTACAAAACTTGAAACTATTGGCTGGACAAATACTGAAGGTCATATCCCTCGCGATTTTAATTTCAACAAAACTGAAGATTATATCATTGTCGCTCATCAAGAATCTGATAATTTATCTCTTTTCTTGCGAGATAAAAAAACCGGTACTTTAACTTTGGAACAAAAAGATTTTTACGCTCCTGAAATCACTTGTGTTTTACCACTATAAAAATTTATTTTTTCACAAAGTTTGACTGATAAACTAAAAAAGATTGCTAATTTCTCTCAAAGAATTAGCAATCTTTTTTTCTTCAGTAAAGCTTGTTATAAACCGTTTTCTAAACTTTTGATGAGTGTTTTTGTAAAAACCATCACAATATTGCTTGACATCTATAAAAAACTTTGTTAAACTATTCACGTAAAAGAAAGTGAATGAAATCACAAAGGAGAACCTACAAATATGGCAACTAAAAAAGCCGCTCCAGCTGCAAAGAAAGTTTTAAGCGCTGAAGAAAAAGCCGCAAAATTCCAAGAAGCTGTTGCTTATACTGACAAATTAGTCAAAAAAGCACAAGCTGCTGTTCTTAAATTTGAAGGATATACACAAACTCAAGTCGATACTATTGTCGCTGCAATGGCTCTTGCAGCAAGCAAACATTCTCTAGAACTCGCTCATGAAGCCGTTAACGAAACTGGTCGTGGTGTTGTCGAAGACAAAGATACCAAAAACCACTTTGCTTCTGAATCTGTTTATAACGCAATTAAAAATGACAAAACTGTTGGTGTCATTTCTGAAAACAAGGTTGCTGGATCTGTTGAAATCGCAAGCCCTCTCGGTGTACTTGCTGGTATCGTTCCAACAACTAATCCAACATCAACAGCAATCTTTAAATCTTTATTGACTGCAAAAACACGTAATGCTATTGTTTTCGCTTTCCACCCTCAAGCTCAAAAATGTTCAAGCCATGCAGCAAAAATTGTTTACGATGCTGCAATTGAAGCTGGTGCACCGGAAGACTTTATTCAATGGATTGAAGTACCAAGCCTTGACATGACTACCGCCTTGATTCAAAACCGTGGACTTGCAACAATCCTTGCAACTGGTGGCCCAGGAATGGTAAACGCCGCACTCAAATCTGGTAACCCTTCACTTGGTGTTGGAGCTGGTAATGGTGCTGTTTATGTTGATGCTACTGCAAATATTGAACGTGCCGTTGAAGACCTTTTGCTTTCAAAACGTTTTGATAATGGGATGATTTGTGCCACTGAAAATTCAGCTGTTATTGATGCTTCAGTTTATGATGAATTTATTGCTAAAATGCAAGAACAAGGCGCTTATATGGTTCCTAAAAAAGACTACAAAGCTATTGAAAGTTTCGTTTTTGTTGAACGTGCTGGTGAAGGTTTTGGAGTAACTGGTCCTGTTGCCGGTCGTTCTGGTCAATGGATTGCTGAACAAGCTGGTGTCAAAGTTCCTAAAGATAAAGATGTCCTTCTTTTTGAACTTGATAAGAAAAATATTGGTGAAGCACTTTCTTCTGAAAAACTTTCTCCTTTGCTTTCAATCTACAAAGCTGAAACACGTGAAGAAGGAATTGAGATTGTACGTAGCTTACTTGCTTATCAAGGTGCTGGACATAATGCTGCAATTCAAATCGGTGCAATGGATGATCCATTCGTTAAAGAATATGGCGAAAAAGTTGAAGCTTCTCGTATCCTCGTTAACCAACCAGATTCTATTGGTGGGGTCGGAGATATCTATACTGATGCAATGCGTCCATCACTTACACTTGGAACTGGTTCATGGGGGAAAAATTCACTTTCACACAATTTGAGTACATACGATCTATTGAATGTTAAAACAGTGGCTAAACGTCGTAATCGCCCACAATGGGTTCGTTTGCCAAAAGAAATTTACTACGAAAAAAATGCAATTTCTTACTTACAAGAATTGCCACACGTTCACAAAGCTTTCATCGTTGCTGACCCTGGTATGGTTAAATTTGGTTTCGTTGATAAAGTTTTGGAACAACTTGCTATCCGCCCAACTCAAGTTGAAACAAGCATTTATGGCTCTGTTCAACCTGACCCAACTTTGAGCGAAGCAATTGCAATCGCTCGTCAAATGAAACAATTTGAACCTGACACTGTCATCTGTCTTGGTGGTGGTTCTGCTCTCGATGCTGGTAAGATTGGTCGTTTGATTTATGAATATGATGCTCGTGGTGAAGCTGACCTTTCTGATGATGCAAGTTTGAAAGAACTTTTCCAAGAATTAGCTCAAAAATTTGTCGATATTCGTAAACGTATTATTAAATTCTACCATCCACATAAAGCACAAATGGTTGCAATTCCTACTACTTCTGGTACTGGTTCTGAAGTGACTCCATTTGCAGTTATCACTGATGATGAAACTCATGTTAAGTACCCACTTGCTGACTACCAATTAACACCACAAGTTGCCATTGTTGACCCTGAGTTTGTTATGACTGTACCAAAACGTACTGTTTCTTGGTCTGGTATTGATGCGATGTCACACGCGCTTGAATCTTACGTTTCTGTTATGTCTTCTGACTATACAAAACCAATTTCACTTCAAGCGATCAAACTTATCTTTGAAAACTTGACTGAGTCTTATCATTATGACCCAGCGCATCCAACTAAAGAAGGACAAAAAGCCCGCGAAAATATGCACAATGCTGCAACACTCGCTGGTATGGCCTTCGCTAATGCTTTCCTTGGAATTAACCACTCACTTGCTCATAAAATTGGTGGTGAATTTGGACTTCCTCATGGTCTTGCCATTGCCATCGCTATGCCACATGTCATTAAATTTAACGCTGTAACAGGAAACGTTAAACGTACCCCTTACCCACGTTATGAAACATATCGTGCTCAAGAGGACTACGCTGAAATTTCACGCTTCATGGGATTTGCTGGTAAAGATGATTCAGATGAAAAAGCTGTGCAAGCTCTGGTTGCTGAACTTAAGAAACTGACTGATAGCATTGATATTAATATCACCCTTTCAGGAAATGGTGTCGATAAAGCTCACCTTGAACGTGAACTTGATAAATTGGCTGACCTTGTTTATGATGATCAATGTACTCCTGCTAATCCTCGTCAACCACGTATTGAAGAGATTAAACAACTCTTGTTAGACCAATACTAATAATCTATTGATGAAAGTAATTAAAACGCCCATATAAATTTATCTGGGCGCTTTTTTAATAGAATATAAATTAATGTCAAAGGATTATAATTTTTCAATTTCTTCAAAAAGAGCTTTTGCTTCTACTGAGTAACCGTAATCTCCCAAGGTTTGCGCGTGTTTTTTCATTTCTTCAATCGCTCCGTTTTGTTTTTGCAATACTTTATAATGAGCTTCATGATATTTTAAAATAATTTTTTCATAGAAAAAATTGATACTTATTCCTATTTCATTTAAGTGATTGATATATTTAAAAGCTTGCATCAAATTTTCTCGACGTAACCAAGTATCAATAAGATTTAAAAATGTTCTTATTACGATCTGCTGATTGAGATGAATTGAGTGATAATAATTTGCTTTTCCTAAAATTTGCATTCCATAATACTCTAAAGCATTATCATCAAAATGTCGAAGACAATTCCCAAAAATCCATAGTTCATAGCGTCCCCATTCGCTGATAGATTCAAGGTAGTTCATCAAAAAGTCAGTATCTTCCTTAAAAACAGTAGAACCTTTTGCCATTGCTAAGTTGATTTTAACCACTATTTTATTAATCTGATAAAATTTATTATCAGGTTTCTGTTGGCATTTTTCTTCCCAAAAATTTTGAATTTCCTTTATTACTTTGATATTTTTTTGCGCATAAGCCACAGCCAACTCGTGACGGTAGTTGTATTCATCTGATTGTTCATATTCGTTATAAAGGTTTTGAAATTCATCTAAATAGACATTTGAGTTTTCTAAAACGGTAAATAGTTTACCCACCGTAATCTCTGTTTCTCCTTTTTCAAATTTTGCGAGCTGAGATTCTGAAAAATCGCCACCAGTCATTTCTTTTAATTTCAGATGCTTCGTTTCTCTGATAAAAGCAATTATTATTCCGGTTTTTAAATTTTTTTCCATTTCATTTTCCCTTTGTCATATATTCCAAATTTATTAAATTATTTGAAATTATTATACAACTTTGCTTTTAGCTTGTAAACTAGATAAAAAAACTACTGACAGCTTTTCTGTCAGTAGTTTTTTATTTTTCTAAAATAAATATTTTTTCTAGCTAAAAGATAAATTAGGAGAATAAGTAAGGAAATCAGACCAAATATTAAATAAATAAATTCTACAGTTAAATTTTGGGCAATTAGACCGCTTGATAAATCAGCAAAAATAAAAAACAGAGATAAAAATGTATCATATATTGACCAGAAAACTACTCGATTATTTTTTATTAGTTTATTAAATTCCCCAATGAAAAAGTTATTATAGCCACCATTTATTAATCTAAAAATAGAAAATAAAACAATAGTAGTAAATACCGATTTTGTAAAAAATAAAAGAATTGATATTAATGGTAATAGCATAACTATCGATAATTTTTTCCACTTTATTCGACTCCCAATTGCCATACATACATTAAAAGTAAACAAAACAAGCCCTAAATACTTAAGTGGAAAATAATGATATTTCAATAAAATACTACTCCAACTATTGACAGACATGATGAGTGTTGTGACAGTTATTCCTAATAAAATGAATAAGTTTAGCTTAGACGATACTTTTAATCCCTTTCGTAATGTCCTTATATTAATAGTTATTTTTTCTTCTTGTTTTTCTTCTCTTTTTTCTAATTTTATAAAACATAAAAAAATGGTTGAAAAAACAATAAATGCTACTGATATTATGATTGGTAAAAAACGATTGAAATGTAGTATGGCTGGTGTGATAATTGTCATCACTGATATTGCAAGATATTGTATTGAACTGCTGCCTTCAAGATATTTGCGATATGTAACATCATCTGGAAATTGTTCATAAGAAAAAGTTTGCATTACTCCAGAAGATAGAGCTTCTGATATCCCAAGTATGACCGCTGCTAAGATTGCTAAATAAAATTTTTCAAATAAAAATAGGGTAAAAGCAATAATTGACAAAATATTATTAAGTAATAATACTTTTTTTCTATTTTTTTGTTCAGCATAAATACCTAGCGGTAGATTTAAAATCACTCCTATTATTTGCGTCATTGCACTAATAATCATAATCTCAGAATATCTATAACCCAAAGCATTCATAATTAATATGCTAATAAAAAAATAGGGAAGGAGGGACAAAAAGAGTTTAAATAGAAAAAGTTGTTTATATTTGATTATGATTTTCATAGCTGACAAGTTTTATCTTTCGTAAAGTTAGGATTTAATGTTCTTTGTAATTTGGGATAGCATCCCCCCTCGCAAATTCTTAACATTGAGCACTTTAAACAATCTTTATTTTCTGTTTTAAATTCTCTAACTTCTGTATAATTTGAATCGTTTTTCCATATTTCAGCCAATGTTTGATGAAAAGCATTGGAAGTATGCTTTTCACCTAAAAATGCAATACAAGGTAAGACATCCCCGTTAGATAAAATCTCCATTTTCGTATGCTTCGCTCTACAACCAAAATACATATTTTCAAATTCCGATAGATTTTTTCCCTCCTCAATTAACTCTGGAAAAGCCGTAAAATAAAAACATCCTTCAACTGAAAAATTGAAATTATCTATTTTATTATCTAGTAGATATCTTCTAACTTTTTCTTCTAATTTTCTCAGGTCTGATATATTGTATATTTTTGTTATTTTTGTAAAACCAGTCACTTCGGAGTAGTCCGCAATAGAAAAACGGTCAATTTCGTTTTTAATCGCAAACTTCAAGAGCTCCATAATATCCTCTTCACTTTGATTAGAATAAAACGTATTTAATCTGACTTTCTTTTTTCTTTCATGAAAAAGCTTTATTAATTCTATTCCTCTTTTTGCCCTTGTACCCATGAGTTCAAAATTTTTAAAATCATCTATTGATTCAAGAGATATAACTGGGGTAATATAATCAGATTGGCAAATAATATCTATTGTTGATTTTTTTATCTCTTGACCATTTGTTGTTATTGTTGTCACTACTTTCAATGAATCAATAATTTTTAAAAGATTATCTATGTCTTTATATTTCGTTGGCTCCCCACCTAATATAGAAAATGATAAAATTCCATTTTCTTTTGCTTGACTTAAAATCTTTTTCCAATCATCTGCAAGATGAACATTTTCGTCTTCTCTGTTTGCAAGAAAGCAAAAGCCACAATGAAGATTGCAATACATACTAGGATAAATCACTAACTCTAGCGGAAAACTCATTTGATTTAATTTTTTCAGCTCTTTAATCTTACTTTGTATTTTATTAATAATTGAGAAAGAAGATACCTCTTTTTCTTCTATCTCTCCTTTTTTATAAATTTTTTCTCGTAAAATTTTTGTTAGAGAATCAGCATTAAAATATTTTATGTATTCGTTAAATGCTTTTTCTTTTCCCATTTCTTTTACTAAAGATAAAAAAATAGACTCACTTTCTGACAATTCTAATCTGCTAAAATTATTTTTATTTATTAAAATTCCGCCGTTTTTCTCAACTCTAAATAATAATTCATCTGATAAAACGTACATATTAACATCCTTTCTAAATATTACTCAAAAAAAGGCGACTAAACGTCGCCAATTCTGCTATCAAATTTTATTTGCTAGCAGCCCATCCATCTCCCTTAGCCATTGAACTATTTTCCAATACATTTTTAAGCATTGCCAAAAGCTCTGGTTTGGTTGATTGTTCTTTAAGTTCTTTTTGCATAATAAATCTCCTTTTAATATAGACAGATACCAATTTTGATTCAATTGGTATCTGTTATTTTATCAAAATTATTGATAGTATAAATTTTATTTGGAATATATGCCAAAACTCTATTAATTGTTAAGTTCATGAGAAAACCCACGTTGTTACTATATTGGCTCTCTTTTTTTCTTCTTTATTTTTATTACTCTATCTCCAGTTTTTACTTTCAAAACCCCAATTCTAAACTTTTTATAAAAAAATTTATTTTATTTATCTTTTGTCATATATTCCAAAAATATCCGATGAAAAAACTACTGACAGAAAAGCTGTCAGTAGTTTTTATTTTTCTAAATAATCTAAAGCGTCCTGAATAGTTTTGACGGGAACGATTTTCATCTTCGTTTTTAGTTTTTTAGCGGCGGCTTTGGCTCCAAGGTAATTGTTGCTACTTTCCTTTTTGGTGCCTGAATCAGGCACTAAGAAGACTTTTGCCCCTTCTTTACTCGCTGTGGCTACTTTTTTATCAACACCGCCGATTTGACCAATGCTTCCGTCGTGTTCAATCGTCCCAGTTCCAGCAATTTCGCGACCGTTTCGCAAATCTTTTCCTGTCAACTGACTGTAAATTTCTAGTGTAAACATCATCCCCGCAGAGGGACCACCGATTGAACCCGCGTTGACAGTAACTTTTGGAGTCGTCACGACTTCAGTATGGTCAACTAGGCTGATCCCAATTCCTGTTTTTCCATTAGCAATTTTGATGTATTTGCCAGTTGACTTGTGCTTTGTGCCGTCAATTCTCGTGTATTCAATCGTTACTGAATCACCGACTTTTTGTTTGGAAACATAAGCAATCATGTCGGCACTTGATGTAAACTGTTGACCATTGACTGCTGTAATCGTATCTGCAAGTTCTAGCTTATTTTTAAAGGTCGAATTTTTGGCAATATCAAGGACATAAACGCCTTCATATTTAAGTTCATAAGGTTTATTAGCTAATTTAAAAGCTTGATAAATCGCTGTATTCTGTGCCGTTTCCATGTAAAACTGGTTGACACGGTTGAACTGTGCGTCGTTAAGTCCGCCAGTCATTTCTTGCTCACTGTAAATGCTTGTAAAACTATTAAAATGGCTGTAAATCATTGTAGCAAGATTTGCTCGTGCAATTTGGACAGTCGTCAGGAAAAAATCACCTTTATGTTCATCTTTTTTGCCTTCAACTTTGACCATTTTCCCTAAAGGCTCGGTTGTTCCGGGCATTTCCACATAGTAACTCGTTGGATAAAATAAAGCTAAAAGGGCAACAACAATTAGACCAATCGAGATTCCCCATTTTAATTTGGGATTAATTTTTTTATTTTTTTTCATCTAATTTCCTTAATTCACGACTCACATTTTCTGGAACCCAAGCACTGACATCTTGACCAAAGGCATGTAATTCTCGCATCCGTGTTGAATTTAATGGTTCAAGTTCTGGTTTTGCTAAGAAAAAGATGGTTTCAATGCCTGTCATTTCCATATTAAAATAGAACATATTTTTTTCATATTCTAAATCTTGGCTATTACGCAAAGAACGAACCAGAGCTGTCACGCCAAGTTTTTTAGCAATATTCACTGTCAAATCACGTTCATGTTTGATGACTTTGACTTTATGAGTTACTGACAGACTTGTCAGTGCTTCTTCTAGCATTTCCACTCGTTTATCAGTTGGAAAAAGTGGATTTTTTTGGTCATTTTTAAAAATTCCAACATAAAGTTGATCAAAATGTTGACTGGCACGTTTGATAACGTCTAAATGACCATTTGTCAGTGGGTCAAAAGTTCCTGTAAAGAGTCCAATTTTTTCTGTCATTACTTTTTTCTTTCTTAATTTACTGACAGAATTTCTGTCAGTAAAAGTCAAAATTCATAAATTGAAATTTTAGAAATTCCGTAAGTTTTTTGTCTGGTCAGCTCTAATTTCCCAATTTGGTCAGGGAGTTCAACTTCCTTGTCTGTTTCACAGACGACAATTACATTTTCTGTCAGTCGTTTTTTCTCTTGCAAAAGTTCTAAGTTTTCAACAATTTGTTCTTTAGAATAAGGTGGGTCTAAGAGGACTAAATCAAAAGTCTCTGACAAGTTTGATAAGACTCGTTCTGCTGACATTTTTAATAATTGAAATTTTTCAGGCTCTTTGGTCATCTTGATATTTTCCAAAATGACTTGTTGAGCTGCTCTGTCTTTTTCGACGAGAATGGCGTGATCCATTCCTCTTGAAATGGCTTCAATTGCCAAACTACCTGAGCCTGCAAATAAATCAAGAACACGTCCCCCTTCAAAATAAGGGCCAATCATATTAAAAATGGCTCCTTTAACTTTATCGGTGGTTGGTCTTGTTGTTTTTCCTGCCAATGTTTTCAGCGGTCTTCCGCCATAATTTCCTGATACTACTCTCATGAAAATAATTATATCACAAAATTTCAAATGGAGAGCCGAATCTCCCTGTAAGCCTTGGTTTAAAGGTTCTGTCAGTAAAAATTTTCTTATTATTTTACTGACAAAAAAATAAGTTTCTCAAATCAGAATTTCATTCTAACTTTTGAAACTTATTTTTACCTATATTTAACTCATGAATGACTTTCATGCATCCGAATTGCTCGTAGTGAGGGCAGCACACCTAATACAATAATGAAAAACATGAAGATGGTCATTCCAATATTTCCATAAAGACTTGAGAGAGACACAAGGATTCCTGACAAGACCGAAGCGATAGGCTGAGTCACTGAAAAAGCTCCTGTATAAGTTCCCACTTGGTCTCCATCCATTAAATCGGCTCGCAGAGCCTGTGAAAATGGAACCAAAATCATTTCACCGATTGTTGCTATCAATGCTGCAATCAGTTCCCAAGTTAAATCACGACCAAGAAATGCAATCATGAAGCCCAAACCTTGCAAAATAATTCCAATGGATATTCCACTACTTCGTGACCAGTTTTTGGTTAGTTTGTTGACTCTCCCCATAAATAATACGATGACTAAGGTATTGACCATTAGGAAAATTGTCAGCATCCGTTGTCCATAAACTTCAATTCCAAAAATCCTTGCTGTTCTAAAACTATCACTCAAATGGACTGGAAGATAATAATCAATTTGATTAAAAATCATCGCAATAAAGACCGAAGCAAATAAATAATACATGAAAATACGGTCTTTAGCAACTGTGAAATAGGCTTTAATAATGTTTGATTCTTGCTTATGCTGCTGAGTATCTGGATTGAAGGATTCATCAATCCAAAAAATTACAACCAAACAACTAACGATTTCTTCAATTGTGATAGCTAAAAGTAACCAAACCAAATAATCTCGGAAAAACCAACCTGAAAGTCCTGAACCAATCATGATTGCAAAATTGATAATCCAATATTGAATACTATAAACGACTCGCCGATTTCCACTTGTTGTCAAATCTACAATCATCGCTTGACTTGCGGTGTTAAAAAAGCCAAAACCAAAATTAATAATAAGAAATCCTAAAAAAGTGACCCAAGGATTGAAGTAAAAAGATGAGTTTGCAAATGTTGCTAAAGCTCCACCAAAACCAGTAATGGCAGTTGAGAAAATCATCACAGGTCTTCGTCCCTGAACGTCGGACAAATGACCAGCATAAAGCCCAACCAAGAAAACCATGACTGAACTAATGACTAAAAGTAATCCCGTGATTCCCGCTCCCATATATTTATTGTAGTAAATTGTCATTGAGCCACCCACTGTACTAAAGCAAAGCGTCCCAAAAAAATTCATGATTAAACGAATTTTAAGTGTTGGATGTAATCCAAAAAAATCTTTCATTTTATTTCTTTCTGTTTTTTTTCAATAAAAAACCTACCTTGACTCCTTTTCAAGATAAATTCTTTTTTTTAGAGGTCATTTTTTTAATTAATTTTTGTTTTCTGGTGTCTATTTACAGCAATAAGCACTAAAATAATCGCTAGAACTTCAGTTAATGCTAAGACTAAAGAAACTCCTGTTGCTTTAATCATTGGTGAAATCGAAACAAGTAAACCGGCAAGAATGGAGGCAATCGGCATCTTAATTGCGGCAACGCCATTGTAAGAACCAATTTTTTCTGGATTCATCAAATCTGCACCTAAAGTTTGAACACTTGGTGTATAAACAATTTCACCTAAAGTATAAACAATTCCGGCAATGAAAATAGGCGTAAACGTCGTTGTCAAAAATGAAAAAATCATCCCAATTGCCATAAATAAACTTCCCCAAATAAATCCTTTTTGGTGTGACCAGTCCTTGGTCAATCGATTTAGGGTGGTCATTAATAAGACGACTAATACACAAGCTAAAATCAAATAAATCGTAAGCATCCGTTGTCCATAGATTTCAAAACCAAAAAAAGTGATTGTTTTAAAACTATTTGATAAATGAACAGGCAAAAAATTGTCAAATTGCATGATAATAAAAGTAGTCGCAATATTAGCACCCATAAAAATCATGTAAGTTTTATCTTGTAGCACTGTCTTATAGGCCTGAAAAATATTTTCTGCTTCTTCTTTGGCCTTTACAATCGGTCTAAAAGTCTCAGTCATTACAAAAGTGGTTAAGAAAAATGAGACTAAGACAGTTAAAAGTAATATCACTAAAAGTGCTTCAAATGCTGGTCTAAAAAGCCAAGCACCTAATGCTGCTCCTAAAATAACTGACAAGTTTTGCGCCCAATAATCCAACATAAAAACAACTTTACGATTTTCAGCATTTGATGCATCAATAATCATGGCATTTCCTGCAGTAATCACAAGATTATAACCAAAACTAATCAGCAAAAAAGCAATAAAAGTTGACCAAGGATTCACGTGACCTGGTAAGTTTGAGGCAATGGCTAAAAGAGCTCCCAAAAGTTGAATCACTGTCCCAAAAACCATCACTGGTTTTCGACCATTTCGGTCAGCAAAAAAACCTGCAAGAATTCCTGCGACAAAAGTGGCTACTGCAGATAAGGCAAGCAAAATCCCTGTAATTGCACTTCCCAAATGTTGATTATAATAAATGGTCATTGAAGAAAAAACGGTGCCATATGAAAAGGCACCTAAAAAAACAATTCCTAAACGGAGTTGCAAATTTTTGTCTAAATTCCAAAACTCTTTCATATTATTCCTTAAATTCTTTTAAATTTTCTAAATTTATTAATTTATCTATAATTGTAGCATATTTATACTTCTAAAACTAGATGAATTACAGCTTTATCAAAATAATTCTTCTACTTATATCAATTTTTGTTAAAATAAACTGTAACCAAACTTAATTTGATTTGTTATATATATGAGAGAGGAGAAAATGGTGAATTTAAAAGAATATGAAAATGACGTCAATGATTATGCGATAGAAATCACTAAATACCTTATCTCTCGTGGAAGTCAGTTGGTTGACGCCGAAGATGCCGTACAGGATACTCTGGTTAAAATTTTAAGTCTGGATATTTTCATTGAACCTGACAAATTACGGGCTTTTATGTATCGAACATCTATCCGAACTTATATTAATAGTTATAATCGGAGTAAACATTATCAAAAAATTATTAAAAATTTGGAAAAAGAATTGGAAACAGCAGCTTTTTTAGTTGAGTCTAGCCCACTTCCAAAAATCATTGAACAACTTCCACCTTATTATAAAAAGCTTTTAAATGCATACTATTACGAAAATTGTTCGACTAAACAGCTTGCAGAATATTTTGAATGTAGTTTAAGCAAAATCAAAATCGACCTTTATCGAGCTCGAAAAAAGCTTAAAAAACAACTTGAAAAAGCTGGTTATGACCAGTGGCTCCTCTAATCGTCTCATGAAAGGATTTAAAAATGCATACTCTCTTAATTTTCCCTTACTTTGTCTTAGCTATCACTTTATTTTTCGGACTGATTCGTCTATTTATTTTTGTGATCAATAAAACACGGCACAAACTTCAAACAACTGAATCTATTTCTAATCTCAACAAAGATTTTCATAATTTTGCCCTAAAAACAAAAATAAAACGTTGGGGGTTAACTACTTGGATTGCTTTGACTGTATTTTCAGCGTTTATAGTTATTGGTTGGCGAGTGAACTCTGCTATCATGGAAAAAAATTTCTTTAAAACTTTTGATTACTCTACAGCTATTTTCACCGCTTCCGCCCCAAATGTTGCTTATAATAATCAGGTTATCGATAATTATGGCGTGTTTAGTTCTAATCTTCATTCAGATACTTATAAAGATATTGATGGTTATCCTGTGCCCTGGGAATCTTATAATTTTTCCTTTAATGTTTCAAATGTTGGGGGCTTAAATCTTAATACCTTGAGTCCGTCAGTAAATTCAAATGCCTATTTTACCCAAACAACTAATCAAAAAATTGCTAGTTTTTTCTCTACAAATACCAACTACAAATCGAAAGATTATTATGGAATTCTGCCTACCCATGATGCAGACAAAATTTCACAACTTTCAAACCACGTGGCGGAAGTTGCTGTCACCTTTGATAAAGCTTATAGTTACAACGAAATCCAAAAAATGATTCCCAAGAATCTTTTAATTAATTGGTATTGGATTGGTTACAATGATTCGAAATCTCTTGATGCTGCTGGACAAACAAACTGGTTTGGCTTGATGAGTAACAGCAATTATGCTGAAAATGGTAATAATTCACAGCTCACTGGAAAATTAGACAATACTACTTATCAAGATTTTAAAAAGTCAGTAGCTGCTATTGCGAAAAAGAACCAAATCACAATTAACGACTTTAGCCCAAGTAAAGATGCACTTAAACAAGTTAAAAAATATCCTACTCTTAAATCAGCTAAATTTTCGGGGGTCATTTTAACAGGACAAACTAAGAATTTTGCGAATTTTGATAAAAATTCTTGGGTTTATGCAAGTAATGTTGGCCTCACAGTAGAACTTCGCCCTGATATTAAGCCACTTAAATAATAATTTTACTGACAGGATTTATCAGTAAGAAATGAATACAAAAAATCACTGACAGAAATCTTGTCAGTGATTTTTATGACACTTTTAATCAAAGATTAAAGGCGGTCATTCAATTCTTTGCTGAGTTCTTCAAATCCTGGTTTACCAAGAAGAGCGAACATATTTTTCTTGTAAGCTTCAACACCTGGTTGGTTGAATGGGTTAATTCCGTTCAAGTAACCAGAAACACCGATAGCAAGTTCAAAGAAGTAAATTGCATATCCAAGTGTGAATTCGTCTTGTTCAGGCAATGTCACGATCATGTTTGGAACATTTCCGTCAGTGTGAGCAAGAAGCACGCCGTCAGCTGCTTTTTTGTTAACGAAGTCAACATCTTTACCTTGCAAGTATCCAAGTCCATCAAGGTCAGCGTCAAGTTCTGGAATGTTGATGTTTTTACGTGGTTTTTCAATACGGATTGCTGTTTCAAAAACAGTACGTGTTCCTTCTTGAATCCATTGTCCTAATGAGTGAAGGTCTGTTGAGAAGTTAGCTGAAGTTGGGTAAATTCCTTTTTGGTCTTTCCCTTCTGATTCACCAGCCAATTGTTTCCACCATTCTGAGAAATATTGAAGGCTTGGTTCGTAATTGATCAAGATTTCTGAGAATTTACCTTTACGGTAAAGGATATTGCGAAGTGCAGCATAGGCGTAAGCATCATTTTCATGAACATTTGTAGAAGTGTATTCTTTACGCGCAGCGTTAGCACCTTCCATCAAAGCTGTGATATCAGCACCTGAAGCTGCAATTGGCAAAAGTCCAACAGCTGTCAATACTGAGAAGCGTCCACCAACTGAATCTGGAACAACAAAAGTTTCCCAGTTGTTTGCGTCAGCATTAACTTTTACAGCACCTTTTTCTTTATCAGTTGTTGCGTAAATACGTTTGTTTGCTTCTTCACGACCGTATTTTTTAACTAACATTTCTTCGAAGACACGGAAAGCAATCGCTGGTTCTGTTGTTGTACCTGATTTAGAGATTACATTTACAGAGAAATCTTTGTCAGCAACGTAATCTACAAGGTCAGCCAAGTATGATGAAGAAATTGAGTTACCAGCATAAAGAATACGTGGTGCTTTACGTTCTTCGGCAGTTTGCAAGTTAACAAAGCTGTTGCTCAAAAAGTCAATTGCTGCACGTGCACCGAGGTATGAACCACCGATACCGATAACAATAAGAACTTCTGAATCAGATTGAATTTTTTTAGCTGCTTTTTGAATACGAGCAAATTCTTCTTTGTCGTAATCTTCAGGAAGGTCAAGCCATCCGATATAATCGCTCCCAGCACCTTTTCCTTCGTGGAGCAATTTAGCTGCCCCGTCGATTTGCCATTGGATTTCGTCTAATTCATTTTCAGCTACAAATGGAGTGAGTTTTGAATAGTCAAATTTAATATGAGCCATTTTAATTCCTTTCAATTTCTCGCTTTTTACGAGAATTTAGCTATTGAAGAACGACAACTTTTGCATTGTTTTATCTTCGAATTTTCTAGTTCATTTTATCACTTTTTCGGCTTTTTAACAATACTAAAGGTTATGTAAGCGCTTATTTGTTTAGCTTTCTATCTGTGAAACTTTTCCAGCTTTGGGACAGCTTTTTTTATAAAAATTTAGTTTAAGATTTCAATGAATATTTATTGTTATTAAAAGATTTACTGATAAGCTAACTCCTAACACTTTTAAGGGTGTCAAATCTCTTTGACGACTGACAAATCAGTCTTTCATGTAAATTTTTGCTAAAATATTAATGATGAAATATACATTTGAAATTGACCTTGACCGTTATAAAAATCTAGCCCAACAAAAACAAAAGACACATAAGAAATTTTTAGCTGGACTTGCCAAAAAACCACCAAAGCAATTAGATAAAATCGTTAAAGAAGTTCATGAAGAGGTTTTTTTAGAAATTGATTGCACCAAATGTGCTAATTGTTGCAAAACCTTAGGCCCTCTTTGGACAGAGGCCGATATTGAACGCGTCGCCAAACATTTAAAAATGAAAGTGAGTGACTTTGAAGCCGCATATCTCCGAACTGACGAAGATGGTGACAAAGTTTTTCAAACCATGCCTTGTCAGTTTCTTGGTTCTGACAATCTCTGTAGCATTTACGAAGTTCGTCCTAAAGCTTGTCGCGAATTTCCCCATACTGACCGTAAAAAGATTTATCAAATCAATAATTTAACGATAAAAAATACACTTTACTGTCCAGCAGCTTATGAATTTGTTGAGAAATTATCTTATAGACTCAAATAAAAATTACTGACAGGTCTGTCAGTAATTTTTTTATTATGCCAAAAGTTCTTTCAAAGCTTCTTTTGTATCTGTCAGTGAATGTCCCAAGACTTTTTCAAAATCTTTAGATTCCACATCTAAATCTTTTGCTTCAATATCTTTTTGGAAGCCGAGGAAAAGTTCCGCTACAAAATCTGGAAGTCCAGTTTCAACTAAATGACTGACAAAAGTTTTGTCATCAGCAGCGACTACTTCAAATTCCTTATCAGAAACTGCTTTTAGTGCTTGAGCAAGTTCGGCGTAAGTCAATATTTTTCCTGAAAGCTCCAAAACTTCTGGAAAATCTGCTCCAGCAAGTGCTTTTGCTCCAACTTCTGCATATTCGCGTTTCAAAGCCCAGCCCACTTTACCTGTTGGTGCATTGTAAACAAATTTTCCAGTTGAAAGTGCAGCAGCAATAATTGGCATTTCATTTTCAAAGTACCAATTATTACGTAAAAATGTGTGAGCAATTCCTGATTTTTCAATCGCCTTTTCAGTATAGATGTGGTCAGCAGCTAAGTCACTTGTTGCCCTTTCTGCTTGAGGAAAACTTGTATAAGCAATATAAGAAATTCCAGCACTTTTGGCTGCATCAACAACATTTTGATGCTCAGCTTGACGATTTCCCGGCGCTCCTGAAACAAAAAGCAAACGGTCAATTCCTGTAAATGCTTGTTCTAAAGCAGTTAAATCTGAATAATCTGCCAAACGTACATCGAAACCTGCCGCTTTGAGTGGGGCTGCTTTTTCTTCTGTGCGAGCCAAAACTGCAATATCAGAAATTGGAACCAATTCTTTCAAAAATCCGAGTGCATAAGTACCGTATCCACCTGTCGCACCTGTTACTAAATATTTCATGTTAAATCCTCCATTTATTTATTATTTTTTATATTTTAAAGTAGCTTGCTTTTTTGACTACCTAAGTGTATAATATCATTGTACTATCACTATGTAAAGTAAGCACTTGAAAGTTAGATACACCCCTTTTAGATACTATTGTATAATATCAACGATTTGAGGTAATAAAAAAATGAAAAAAATTTCTGAACTTCCAGATTGTCCTGTTGAAACAGCACTTGTTTTGATGGGCGACCGTTGGAAAATGCTCATTGTCCGTGATTTATTAGAGCGAACCATGCGCTTTGGCGAACTTCAACGTTCAGTTGGACATATTTCACAAAAAGTTTTGACCCAACATTTACGTGCCCTCGAAGAAAGCGGGCTAGTTCATCGTGAAGTCTATGCAGAAGTACCCCCTCGTGTTGAATATTCACTGACAGAACTTGGAAGAACCCTCAAGCCCATCCATGATACGATGGCAGCTTGGGGAAATCTTTATAAAAAAGAAATCAGCAAAGCTTAAAGATAAAAATTACTGACAGGAAATTCTGTCAGTAATTTTTGTTTAATTATTTATAAATTTCTGCGCACTTTTTCCTAAAAAGAATTATAATAAAAGTAAGTATGGATGTTTGATGATGAAAAAAAATACTAAATTTTATAAATTTGGTCTTATCCTTAGTATCTTCTTAGTGTTTTTAATGTCTGTCAGTACAATTATTTGCTCAATCTTATCTGTAAATTTCGTCAGAATTTCTGCTGCCTTAGAATGCTTTAGCATTGCATTACTACTCTTCTTTTTTCAAAAATATGGCGAACAAACGGTCAGCAAAGAAACTGATTTCTGGATTCCACGAAAATTTGGTTTAGGTATGAGTATCAATCCTCATACAAAGGCAAGTAAAAGAATGACTACTTTTCTTATTTGCTTTCTTGTCTTCGCTGGATTCTTATTAATATTTTTGTAGAAAAAAACCAGTAGCTTTTGAGCTACTGGCTTTTTATTTATGATTAGTTTTCTTTCAATTCTGCAATACGAGCTTTCACAGTATCGAATTTCTCTTGATAATCGGCTAATTTATCTTTTTCTTTTTGAACAACTTCTGCTTTAGCATTCGCAACAAAACGTTCATTACCCAATTTTTTATTCACTAAATCTAACTCTTTTTGCCATTTGGCAAGTTCTTTTTCAAGTCGAGCAATTTCTTCTTCGATGTTAATCAAACCAGCCAATGGTAAGTATAATTCTGCTCCAGTAATGACCGCTGACATCGCTTGTTCTGGAACCGCCAAGTCTTTAGCAATTGTTAATTCTGAAGGATTAGTGAAACGGCTGATATAAGGAGAAACAGCATTCAAGAAATCTGCATGTTCAGATTTAATCAACATTGGGACAGCTTTAGACAATGGAGTATTAACCTCAGCACGAATATTACGAACGGCTGTAATTAATTCGATTAACATCACCACACCTTCGCTTGCCTTGTCATCATTAAATTCTGGACGTACTTTTGGATATTCGGCAACAACAATTGAGCCAGAAGTATTTGGTAATTTTTCAAAGATTTCTTCAGTGAAGAAAGGCATAATTGGGTGTAATAGACGTAAAACTTGATCTAAAACATGGAGCAATACTGCACGTGTAATGTCTTTTTCAGCTTCATCCTCACCAAACATAACTTCTTTTGTTAATTCCAAATACCAGTTTGCAAACTCATCCCAAATGAAATTGTAAAGAATATGACCAGCGACACCAAATTCAAATTTATCCATTTGTTCAGTCACGCGCTCAACAGTATCATTCAAACGTGTTAAAATCCAACGGTCAGTGACATTACCAGCAGTTTTATTTGCAACTTTTGTCAAAGCCGAAGAAACAGCATCAGCGCTGACATCTTCTGCATTCATCAAAATATAACGTGAAACATTCCAAATTTTATTGATGAAATTCCAAGCGGCATCCATTTTATCATAAGAAAAACGTACATCTTGTCCTGGTGCAGAACCATTTGATAGGAACCAACGGAGTGCATCTGTTCCATATTTTTCAATCACATCCATTGGGTCAATTCCGTTACCAAGCGATTTAGACATTTTACGTCCTTCTTCGTCACGAATCAAACCATGAATTAAAGCACGTTTAAATGGTGATTTACCTGTAAATTCCAAACCTTGAAAAATCATACGTGAAACCCAGAAAGGAATAATATCATAACCGGTTACTAAAGTTGATGTTGGATAGTAGCGTTTGAAGTCTTCTGCATTTTCATCCGGCCACCCCATCGTGCTAAAAGGCCACAAAGCTGAACTAAACCAAGTATCAAGTACATCAGCATCTTGTGTCCAACCTTCTCCCTCAGGTGCTTCTTCACCAACATACATTTCACCCGCTTCATTATACCAAGCTGGAATTTGATGCCCCCACCAAAGTTGACGTGAAATAACCCAATCATGAACATTTTCCATCCATTGCAAGTAAGCATCACCAAAACGTGGTGGATAGAAAGCGACCACATCATCCGTTCCATCTTTTTTTCGTTGATGAGCAATTGCATTCTTAGCTAATTCGTCCATTTTGACAAACCATTGTGTTGATAAACGTGGTTCAACAACCACTCCTGTTCGCTCTGAGTGCCCAACTTCATGGCGGACTGGTTTTATATCAACCAACTGCCCCAATTCCTTGAGGTCAGCAACAATTTGTTTGCGGGCTTCAAAACGGTCAAGTCCTTCATATTTTCCACCATTTTCATTGATGGTTCCGTCATTATTCATCATGTTAATCATTGGCAAATCATGACGCATCGCAACTTCAAAGTCATTAGGATCATGAGCAGGTGTAATTTTTACAACCCCAGTTCCTTTTTCCATATCAGCATGGTCGTCTGTCAAAATCGGAATGACACGATTAATGATTGGGAGGATAACATTTTTGCCCACTAAATGTTTATAGCGTTCATCTTTTTCATTGACGATAACAGCTGTATCACCAAGGAAAGTTTCTGGACGTGTTGTGGCGATTTCAACAAACTCATCACTTCCTTCAATTTGGTAAGTGATGTGGTAAAAAGCCCCATCAATTTCTTTGTGAATGACTTCAATGTCTGACAAAGCAGTCATCGCTTTTGGATCCCAGTTGATGAGTTTTTCACCACGGTAAATCCAACCTTTATTGTAAAGTTGAACAAAAACTTTACGAACCGCTTGTGAAAGGCCTTCATCAAGAGTAAAACGTTCACGAGAATAATCCACTGAAATCCCCATTTTACCCCATTGTTCCTTGATTGTTGTGGCATATTCATCTTTCCACTCCCAAACTTTATCAAGGAATTTTTCACGTCCAAGGTCTTGTGGTAAAATACCATCTTCAGCAAGGCGGGCAGCAACTTTTGCTTGAGTGGCAATCCCCGCATGGTCCATTCCTGGCAACCAAAGCGTATCAAAACCTTGCATCCGTTTTTGACGGATGATGATGTCTTGCAAAGTTGTATCCCAAGCATGACCCAAGTGGAGTTTTCCTGTCACATTTGGTGGTGGAATAACGATGCTATAAGGCTCTGCATCAGGATTTCCAGAAGGTTTGAAAACATCAGCTTCAAGCCATTTTTCGTAGCGTCCTGCTTCAACCTCTGTCGGGTTGAATTTTGGGGTTAGTTCGTTTGTCATGTTTTTCTCCTTTGGGTACAAAAAAAGCACCCTGATTTATTCTCCAGGGTGCTTCCGCACGGTACCACCTGATTTTCGTCAATTGACGACACTCATTTTATGCCATAATTTTCTTGAAATGACGCAACCTTCATAAAGTTTGACTGAACACTTTCACCAACCGTGTTCTCTCTATAAGTCTTGCTTTATTACTCCTCGTCAACTTGTTTTTATTTTAGCAGAATTCTTGTTTTTTTACAAGATACTTCTAAATTTTTATTTTTCTTTAATGATTTCTAAAAAATGCTCCAAGCCTTCTTTGGCTTGAATTTGCTGATTACATTGTTCAGAATCTAAGCAAATATAGGTGCCATTTTTAGTATAGGTCCCGTCAGCGCCTCTTTTTGTTGTCGCTAGAAATTGAGTGACAATACTTGTTTTTTGGCAAATGGCACAGATATTTTTCATACTGCCAGAGATATTGCCATAGAAACCACGCCCGTCAGCGGTCAAAAGATATTTTCGGCCGCTTGAAACTTCATTCCAAGCAAAGTAAGTGACATCACGTAAGTCCCATTGACTTGTCGCTGGAATTTTTAACTTTTTAACTTTTTTGAAAGCTTTTTTCATTTGAGATTCACTCGGTAAATGAAAAGCTTCGACTAAAGTTTTAAGTTCTGTCAGTAATTTTTCAGCTTGTTCTCTTGATAATTTAGGATTATCAATGGCTGATAAATATTCTTGGATAGCAACTTTTACTGACAGATTATTTTCACTGACAAGGCTGTCAGCATTTTCAGCGATTTGCAAAATTTCTGTGGCGACTTGGGCGTAAACTGCCTCAACTGTCGATTTATCATTGACAGAGTGATAGACATTGACGAGGTCAAAGGTCAGGTATTTAATTCGATTATATTCATATGGTTTTAACATTTTCTTATTCCTTAAGATGTGAACCCGACTGCTTTGAAGTTATGAAAATTGAGAAAATGCGGTTCTGTGCAAGGCACAAGTTCCTTTTTGTCCATTTTCATCCACTTCAAGGAGGGTGAACTCAATTTGTTCTTATCCGCAAAGAAATAAGACTTTGCGGTAATCTAAGCGAGAGCTCTTACTCGCACTTGATTACCAACCATCTTCTTAAAATTCATTTGAATCTCCTTTTATCTAATAGTTAGAAGTCACTTCTCTAAAAATAGAAGTCACTCATTAAAATGTTTTTGTTCCAAAATCTGGAACGTCATGGAAATCTTTACCATTTTTGTAGTTTTCAAATTTTCCTTGCAAAAATTGGTAAGCGTCTAAACGACTTTCATAGCGAATAGCAGCTTCTTTCGCTTCTTTTTTACCGTCTTCTGTGGCAATTTTTTCAGCTGCTTTCATGGCAAGTTCAGAAATTTGAACTTGTTGGTCCACCCATTCTTGAAAATCTTTTAAAAAATTTTGTTCGTAAGTCATTTTTTCTCCTATTAAAATTCAGAGCTGTCGGCTCATCATTATCTTTTGGGTTTGATTAAATCATAGCTTTGCTCAACCATTTTGCAAACTTGCTCATCAGCAACATCTCCACCAAGTAAAACATCGTTCCAATGCGTTTTATTCATGTGAAATGCTGGATTAATATCCACAAAGAAATCTCGCAATTCGATTGCGATTTCTGGCTTCTGCTTAATTGCGATATTGACTCGGCCTTCTCGCTCAGAAATATAAGCAAATGATTTTTTATTCTTTAAATGTCGCATCACTACCGTTGGCTGACCCTTCTCCATTTTGGCAAAGGGAGTATCTGCAAAAGTCGGCCCAAGAGACAAGCAAAAATCAATAAGTTCTTTTTTATTCATCTATTTATTAAGCTCCAATTGATAAGCAAAACGGTCACCTTCAAATTGAACAAGTCCTCGTTTTACAAAGCCTTCACGTTCAAAGACATGTTGCATCAATTTATTGACCGGGTGGGTATCTAGGCGAAAATCAGAGTATCCTTTAGATAACATCAAGGTAAAAATATTTGAAAATAGATATCTTGTCAAAGATTGTCCACGAAATTCGTTAGACAAAGCAATTCGATGAATGGTCACATAATCAAAATTTTGATTTGACCAAGCGCCGTCAGTAATTTGAGTATAAGCTGGTTCTTCACCTGTAATAATTGCACAATAACCGGCTATTTTATCATCAACTAACAAGACATAGGCCTGTTCTTTCGCAAAATCCTCTTCAATATCAAAAACTGCTGGATAAGCATTTTGCCATTGGTCACTCCCAGAATCAGCCAAAAAAGTTCTTGCTTCTTCAATAATTTTCATAATTGACAGCAAATCTTTCGGGCCTGCTTTTCTCATATAAATCATATAAAACCTCGGATTTTTTCCATTTTATCATAAAAATAATTAATGACAGAACCGTCAGATTTACTGACGGCTCTTTTTATTGACAGTATCATCAACTTTCCTATCAAATCTCTTATCTGTCAGTAAATCTAATTTTTTTAGATGTCACAAAACGCTAGTCTAAAGAAATTTCTGGATTTTCTCTAGTGACTAGGAGTACCTGTGCCGTTCCCCCTAAATATTTTTCACTCAATTCAGCTAATTTTTGAGTTGCAGCATCTAGAACTTCACCGCGTTTAGGGTCAACAGATTCAATAATCAAAAAAGCATTTTTGGTTTGTTCTGTCAGCATCGTTCTTTGACCATCACGCCAATTCCATGAGCGACAAACTGCCCCTTCATCATCAAGATAGCAGATTTCACCAGGCAAAGCATTATCAGCTTCATCATCACCCAAAGCCAAGAAATGTTCGCCACCAACAGCTTTTGTCAAACGTAGATTTCCTGCAAAAGTATCAATATCCTCACCACCAGCAGGTAGCCCATAGTTCAAGCTAATACTATTGTAAATATCAACCAAAGGATTAATCGAACCCACAGCTTTACCTTTATCTACTCGTTTAAGCAGATTTTCAATCGAACTTCTAGCCCCTTTTTTTGTTTTAAATTTTTGATAAGCCTTGCGCCAAACAGAGACTACAGGATTTTCACTAAAAACAGCCGCTTCTAAAAATTGCTCTGCATTTTCATTCGCCTCATCAAGATTTTTTTTGATTTCAGCACTTGATTCCATACTATTATCAATATTTTTAGCTAAAACAATTCCGATTTTTGTCTCAGGAAAAAGTTCCCAAAATTCAGGTTCAACAATAAATTTTTTCATAATTTTTTCTTACTTTTCTAATTTTAACTATAAAATTTACTGACGAAAATCTTGTCAGTAAAATACGACTGAATAAGGAGTATTTTATCTGTGGATAAAGAATGAACAGCGGAGCTGGTCATCCTATCATTCGTCAGCGAGTGAATCGAGCATTTTAGTTGTGGATAAAAGAATGAACAGCAAAGCTGAGCGTTCTATCCATCGTCAGCGATTGAACAACGGGCAGGTAAATCGTAATTAAAAGAATGAACAACTAAAATATCCATTCTGTCAGTAAATTTTCACTTAAACTTTAGCTGCTAGCAACTAATAATTCTGTCAGCAAAATTTCTCAATATTTACCATATTTTTGCGGACGGCGTCCACGTTTTTTACCTCTAGCAAAAGCTTCAGCTTTACGTTCTTCTTCCAAATGTTCAAATTTAACAATTTTCAAAGGTTCATCGCGTTTTGTCAATTTAACAACTGCTTCAGTTCTTGCTGTATGTGGGAACATGTCCACTGATTGGACGTATTCTACTTTGTAATAATTGGCCAAAACGACTAAATCTTTTGCCAAAGTTGAAACGTTACAGCTGACATAAACCATTTTTTCCGGTGGGAATTTAGTAATTGTTTCAAGCAATGCATCATCAAGCCCCGTACGTGGTGGGTCAACAATCATTGCAGTTGCCCTATGACCAGATTTGTTCCAATTTGGAATAATTCGCTCAGCTTTACCAATTTCATAGTGGCAATTTTTAAGCCCCAAACGTTTGGCATTTTCACGCGCATCAAAAATTGATTCTGGTGTAATATCCATTCCATGAACCGATTTTACTTTTTTAGCCACCGCAAAACCAATCGTACCTACACCACAATATGCATCAATGACACGGTCATCTTTTTTAGGATTCAAAGCCTTAACTGCTTCACCATAAAGTACATTGGCTTGCTCAGAGTTCAATTGGTAGAAAGCACGAGGACTTAATTCAAATTCATAATCCAAAACGCCTTCGGTAATTGTTTCTTTTTCATTGAACAAAATTTGTGTGCGTTCGCCATAGATTTCACTGGTTTTTCTTGGGTGGAAATTGACCGCAACCGTCACAATTTCTTCAAATTCTTCTGTCAGTGCTGACAACATTTTATCAAATTTAACAAAAGAATTTTTTTGACGTTTTGAAGGTTCTTCACGTGATTCAGGCCAAACTTGTCCGTCCAAAATAATTGGTGTTGAAGTCACAAAAATAATTTGTACTTCACCTGTTTTTTGTGAACGACGAACCATGACCGTACGAATTCCGCCGATTTTACGTTCATCATATACAGGTAAATCAAATTTTTCAATCAAACGGCAAATGTGATTGATAATTTCTTGGGTTTTGGGATCTTGAACCAAACAGTTATCTAGGTTAACCAAATGATGTGTTCCTTCTTGATAAAGTCCCGCAATCACTGTTCCGTCATTCAAACGACGCACTTGGAACTGCAATTTGTTACGATAACCAAGTGTATTTTCCATTCCCAAAGTCGCACGTAATTCATAATTACGCCACCCTGCTGGTTTATATTTTTCTAAAGCTTGACGCATAACATCACGCTTAAATTCTAATTGCATTGGATAAGAAAGATGCATGATGTGAGATTGACTCATTTCATGATAAGCTCTATCCTGTGGTTTCACACGGTTTGGTGATTTTTCAATAATCTTAACCAATTTTGCACGACTAAAATTTCTAGCATTTTCAGTAATTTCAACTAAAACTTCTTCACCTGGAAGTGCATAAGGAATAAAAACAAGTCGTCCTGAAATGACGCCAATTCCTTCCCCATTTATTCCCATTCGCTCGATTTCGAGTTGAAGTTTCTGTCCTATTTTTAAATTTATCATTTGTTAATTATTTTCCCTCTAGTTCGTCAATTAAATGACCATTTTCAATCCATTATAAAAAATCACTAATAAAGGATTGTGTGATACACTATTATAACATTTCACAATTTCTTTTTGTAGTCTTTTTCTACTTGAATCCTAAAAGATTTGAACTTATTTTTTCATCTATGAATATTACTCTCCAAATAAAAAGCCTGACACTGTCAGACCTTTTATTTTTTCTTTAATTATTGTTTTCTACGTCTAAGTAAAAGAGCAAGTGGCGAAATAATCACTGCCATAATTCCTAGCAGAGTCAAAACAATTTGTGATTTTTGACTATCACCAGTACTTGGAAGAACATCTGTTGGCTTACTATCTTTTACAGCCTTAGCCGTAGGTGTTTTTGATTGATTATTAGATGGTTGACTTGGTTTATCTGGGTGAACTGGAGGAACGATAATTCCTGCAGGCACCTTATGATAAACGACAATTCTTTCAATGTCCGCTGTATCTACCGTAATTCCTGTCATTTCATCAATCTTAAGTTGACTTGCGATGTAATCTTTAATGATTGGCGAAAGAACTGCAGCAAATCTTCCACCGTTATCAGCTGTCCAGTCACTATAAGTTTTCTCACCCGTCACTTTGTCAGTAGTGATTGTCCGACTAAAGACAATTGTTGCCTTATAGTTGTCAGCAGCCTTATCCCCATTATCATAAACATAATGAATGACTTCATTAACTGATTTATTTTCCGTCTCAACTACTGTGCCATGTTTTAGTCTCACAATATAATGTTGAGGGTCATCAGCAAATTTAGTTCCATCTTTTGGATAATCATCAGAAATTAATTCGTAGCCCTTATCTGTATAAGATTTAATCGTATCAGCCGTTGTATAACCTGAATCATCTCCAGTTCCACCAGACAAATCTTTTTTACTTAAAGTCTGTCCCGTTGTTTGGTCAATATAAGTAACATCAATAGTTCCTTGATTTCGAGTATAAACATAGTTTACAGTTTGGTCATTGACAGCATAATTTCCCGAAGTTGTTGCTCCATTTGAAGCCTTAAAGGTATAGCCTGGAATAGTTTTTTGACTTGTCGTATACGGAGTGTTAATATCACCACTTGTTGTTTCTGACGGAGCAATCGTGTTTCCTTGTTCATCCACATAATTAGCAATAACAGTACCTTGAGCTACCGTATAAGTAAAATTAACATTACGCAGTTGTTGCAAATTCATTTGGGCACCAGTTGAGGCCGCAATTGAGAAAGACATCGCCTGATTTGTTCCAATGAAAGAAGAAACATCTTCCGTCCAAGTTTGACCACCATAAGTAATTGACATTACTTTCGTCTCACCATTATAGCTCATTTTAAAGTCCACAAAATTATTATTAAACGGATCAGAAATTTTCTTACCAGTGGCAGCAATTGTCTTAGCTTGTCCATTCAAGCCATCAACAAATGCCCCAAAAGACTGACCTGAAAAATCTTTCGGGTCAGGTGTAAAGCTTGCTTCACCATCCTTATTGAAGTAAGTATCAAGCTTAAAGCCAAAGGCCCCCGGAACCCCACCAATACCCGCTGCACCACCAGGCGCACCTACAACGTTCGTATCTCCTGGGTGGAAAAGGAAACCGACACCATCAGCACCACCGCTTCCCTGTGATTTATCTCCTAAATTAATTTTCCAGTAAAAGTAAAGTTTTGTGACATATCAACCTTAGTCATCAAGGTTACATTACACGCCTTACTTCCCTCGTTAGAGGTCAAAGTTTGCGTAAAAGTATCTGTATCATAAGGAAAGTTAGCGGCCGATCCGTTTCTTTGGAAATAATTTAAGAAGTTGGTTGGTAAAACTGTAACCTCTCTGGAAGTAGCGGCATAAACCCTCTGTATTTTAAAAGAGTTGGGGACGTTTGTTAAAACAACACCGCCACCCGCCAGAAGCGTTAAAGTTCCCATAGTTAAAAGAGCACTCGATTTTTTATTCATTTCTTCATCTCCGTCATATTTGTAGATTGTTTGTTATGTTTTTGCTACAAAAAGTGGAATGTATATGATATTTTGTATTTTAAGTATTACATCATTTAAATCCTATTATTTTTAAAAATAATACAAACTGTATAATACCAACGTTTAAACGGTATTTTTCTATAAGCTTACAAAAATAATCATCTTTTACAAACAGGTTTATAAACTACACTTTCATTTCACGTAATTGTTTTACTACATGATTTATAAGTGACAATTTTTAATTATTTTCGTATATAATATAGACATGGGAAAAATCACTGCAATAAAAAAATTAAAACGACTTTACCGCGTCGATTTATCTGGATTTGATGAAGAAAAAATATATCTTTCTGAGGATACAATTGTTCACTTTTTTCTAAATGTCGATAAAAAGCTCGCTGATGCAGATTTAGAAGAGATCCAATCTTATGACCAATTTGCTCAAGGAAAATCGCTAGCACTCTACTACATTTCCTTTAAAATGAGGACAAGTTCGGAAGTAAGAAAATATCTTAGTGAACACGAAATTGACAATACTGACCAAATTGACGAGGTCATAAATGTTCTTACAAAAAACAATCTAATTAATGATAAAGCCTACGCTGAAAATTTTATTGAAGGAAAAATTTCAATGGGAAGCGCTGGCCCCTATCAAATTAAACAGAAATTAATAACGAAGGGTATTGATCCCCTTATCATTGACCAAGCGCTTTCTAACATTTATGATGAGGAAAAACAAATAGATGTTGCCTACAAACTTGCCGAAAAAACAAACAGAACTTATGGGCAAAGATTGACCCTAAAACAGCTGAAAGATAAAATTATTCAAAACCTAATGAATAAAGGTTTTACGTATTCTATCTCTTCAATTGCTTTAGAATCACTTGAATTAGAAACAGATGAAGAAAATGAGACCCAACTTCTCTACACAGCACTAGAAAAAGTTGCCAAACGCTACAATAAAAACTATGAAGGATACGAGCGAAAGCAAAAAGTAACACAGGCTTTGGCTAGAAAAGGCTTTTCATATGATGATATTAGCAGTGCATTGCGTGATTATACATTTCCAGAATAAATAAAAAAAGGCCCGAGAGGTCTTTTTTATTTATTCATACATCCTATCTCTTGAATCTCGTTAGCGAGATAAAAAAAGAGGAGCCATAGCTCCTCCAGTTCACTTGGCCACTCGCCTATC
>NZ_JAALEQ010000012.1:0-36201 GCF_011800585.1 Lactococcus sp. EKM203L | reverse complement strand
TCGAACACAGAAGTTAAGTCCATCTACGGCGGAAGTACTTGGGGGTTGCCCCCTGGGAGATAGGCGAGTGGCCAAGTGAACTGGAGGAGCTATGGCTCCTCTTTTTTTATCTCGCTAACGAGATTCAAGAGATAGAATGTATGAATAAATAAAAAAGACCTCTCGGGCCTTTTTTTATTTAACGATTTAGAATAAACTCTGATTTAATTGCTAGTTGCTGAATTTCTTTGGAAATAGCCAATTCAAATGCGCAACGTCCTACTTGTTGAAAGTGATTATTTACGGTTGGAATATTGAGAACCTGACCAGATATTAATGATTCTTGGCCAATAATAACAGGTTTAGGTATTTTTTGTTGTTCAAACCAACGCCAAACATTAGCAGCAATATCATCAGAATTTGCAAATATTGCATCAAATTGTGTAAGTTGGGGCCCCAATTTGTAACCGTCTGCTGAAGATACTGCACCCGTTTTTATTTGTTCATCTCTTACTTTTTCTTCGTATATTTCTTTATAGGTTTGGAGAGTAACAGATGTAGTTGGACTTTTATAACGTGCAAAGAGAAACCCAATATTATTACAATTTTGTTCTTGAAGCCATTCTAGAGCGTTTCGATATCCAATTTTTCTTTCTGCATAACTGGCGGCTATTTTTTTACTTTTAGGTTTATGGCATAAAATAATTGGGCCATATTTTTGGTATTTATGAACGGTTTGTTCAGAAACTTCTCTTGAGGTAAAAATTAATGCTTCAAATGCTTTTTTTCGGAGTTGTTCTAAGTATTGAATTTCTAGATTTTGGTCATAATTTGAAGGGAGGATGACGATTTTATAACCGGTTTCAAAACTTTTATCCAGAATTCCTTCTAATATTTGCCCAAAAAACGGATGCTTGACGTAGGGGAGGACAACTCCGATATTTTTTGTTGTACCAGCCGATAAATCCTGTGCGATTGCATTGGGAGTATAGTCAAGTTCTTTAGCTAAGTCCAAAATAATTTTACGTGCTTCTTTTGAAACATAGCCATTCCCAGAAAGGGCACGAGAGATGGTAGCTTTTGAATAGCCGCTAAGTTTCGATAAATCGGATAAAGAGGTCATTATATCACCTGTTCGTTAATGGTATTAATAGCTGATATTGCTTCAGCGACACCATGGTCAGTATTTTTTGCTACAACCATTTTAACATGTTTTTTGACCTCGGAGTTAGCATTATCTACGGCAATAGAGAGTCCAGCTGATTGGAGAAGTGGAATATCATTATGACCATCACCAATAGCGGCAATTTCCTGAAAGTCTAAATTTTTATTATCAAGTATTGATTGTACAGCGTCGGCTTTTGTTTTATTATCAGATGTAATTTCTAAATACCATTGTCCGCTTTGTTGAACTGAAATATTGGGGATGTTTAGATTATTTAGTTGAGCTTGAAGTTGTAAGAGTTCTTGAGAATCAAAGACAATCATCATTATTTTATATATTTCTGATTGACCATCAAAGGCTTTGATTTTAGGTTCTATACCTGTTATTGCTTTTTGGATAAAGGTTCCTTTGTCTTGTTTGTTAATGTACCAGTGAGCAAGACTATACCAATTTAAGCTGACATTGGGAAATTCTGTTGAGATGTAATTTAATAGTTGTGAGACGGTTTCTGAAGCTAGGGGATTTTTATCAATAATTTGTAGTCCAAATTGATTTTGGGTGAAGGTTAGGTTCCCGTTAAAGGCGATTTGAGGGGTTGTGAGTTGTAATTTTTCTACAATATTGCTCATTTCTAAGGGACTGCGGGCTGAAACTAATGTGATTGGAAGGTCACTGTAATAAATAGACCAGTGGTTCGTGTCTGATACACTTCCGTGTGAGTCAAGTAATGTTCCATCCATATCTGTAAAAATGTGTTTAATTTTCATGTGATTAAGCTCCTTTGTTTGATTAAGTCTATTTTAAATTATGGAACGCGTTCCATGTCAAGGATTATTGATTATTTTTTTTAAAATAATTGAATGACCATGCTTAAAGTTGAGCAGTTCCAAAAGAAGTGGTGAAAATGTTATAATTTAGTAAAGCTCGTTTTTATGTGTTTTAAGATAATATTTACTTAGATGAATGGATAAAAGTATAGAAATATGGAAGAGATAGGAAATAAAATGGAGAACAAGGACAGACTTTTACTAATTGATGGGTCATCGGTTGCCTTTCGGGCCTTTTTTGCGCTATATAATCAGATAGATCGCTTTAAAGCGCCAAATGGGTTACATACTAATGCTATTTTTGCATTTCATACAATGCTTTCTTCATTGATGGAACGGATTGAGCCCACACATGTTTTGATTGCATTTGATGCAGGAAAAACAACTTTTCGTACGGAAATGTTTGCTGACTATAAAGGTGGACGTTCAAAAACACCAGATGAATTTCGTGAGCAATTACCTTTTATCAAGGAAATGATTGAGAAATTGGGAATTCGTCATTATGAGTTAGCTAACTATGAGGCTGATGATATTATTGGGACTTTGGACAAAATGGCGGAAGCCCCAAATGTTAATTTTGATGTTACTATTGTGACGGGTGATAAGGATATGATTCAGCTTGTGGATGGAAATACGCGAGTTGAAATTTCTAAGAAGGGTGTTGCTGAGTTTGAGGAGTTTACACCTGATTATCTTTTAGAAAAAATGGGATTGACTCCAGCCCAATTTATTGATTTAAAAGCATTAATGGGCGATTCTTCTGATAATTACCCTGGCGTGACAAAAGTTGGCGAAAAAACTGGCCTTAAACTTTTACAAGAGTTTGGGTCGCTTGAAAATCTTTATGAAAATGTTGATTCTTTGAAAGCCAGCAAAATGAAAGAAAATCTAATTGCTGACAAAGAAATGGCTTTTTTGTCACAACAATTGGCAACGATAAATACGAAAGCTCCAATTGAAATTGGCTTAGATGATACGCTTTTAAAAGGTAAAAAGGTTGATGAACTTAGTCAATTTTATGATGAAATGGGATTTGCTCAATTCAAAAGTAAATTATTGGCTGAGGCTGGTGGAGAAGTTACTGACGAAAAAGTTGTTGACGAAATTGATTTTGAAATAGTTAATGATGGCTCTATCAGTGAAAAGGTAAATGCTGATGATTTCTTCTATTTGGAAACTTTAGGGGAAAATTATCATCGTGAGCAAATTGTGGCTTTTGCCTGGGGAAATGCTGAGAAAATTTATGTTTCTAAAAATATAGATTTACTGACAAAAATGAAGTTCCCTGAAAATACTTATGATTTCAAGAAAAATCGGGTACTTTTAAGTCACTTGGATATCGAATTACCTTTGGTCAAATTTGATGCAATGCTTGCAAAATATCTAATTTCAACAACAGAAGATAATAAAATTTCGACGATTGCAAGACTTTTCAATAGCGGACATTTGGCAACGGATGAAGAAATTTTTGGCAAAGGGACAAAAATTGCTTTACCTGATGATGCGGTTTTATTTGAACATTTAGCTCGTAAAATTAAAGTGCTTGCCTTGGCCAAAGAAAAAATGATGGCTGAATTGCTTGAAAATGAACAAGAGCATCTTTTATCTGATATGGAATTACCATTAGCAGAAGTTTTAGCAAAAATGGAAATTACAGGGATTGCTGTCAGCCAAAATACACTGGAAGAAATTGGTGCGGAAAATGAAGAAAAATTGGCTTCTTTGACGCGTGAAATTTACGACTTGGCTGGTGAAGAATTTAATATTAATTCACCAAAACAGTTGGGTGTGATTTTATTTGAAAAATTACAGCTACCGGTTGGAAAGAAAACAAAAACAGGCTATTCAACGGCAGTGGATGTTTTAGAAGACTTAGCTGCTTTATCTCCCGTTGTAGCAAAAATTTTGGAATATCGTCAAATCAATAAAGTACAATCAACTTACGTGAAAGGTCTGATTCCTCAAATTGCAGATGATGGAAAAATTCATACACGTTATGTTCAAGATTTGACTCAAACTGGACGTTTGAGTTCAGTTGACCCGAATTTACAAAACATTCCTGTTCGACTTGAGGAAGGACGAAAAATTCGTAAAGCATTTGTCCCAAGCAAGGATTCGCTTTTATTGAGTTCTGACTATTCACAAATTGAATTGCGGGTTTTGGCACATATTTCCGGGGATGAACATTTGATTGATGCCTTTAAACATGGAGCTGATATCCATACTTCAACGGCTATGCGTGTTTTCGGCATTGAAAAAGCAGAAGATGTGACTGCTAATGATCGTAGAAATGCTAAAGCAGTCAATTTTGGAGTAGTCTATGGAATTTCCGATTTTGGTTTAGCAAGAAATCTTGGAATTACAAGAAAAGATGCTAAAAATTACATTGAAACTTATTTTGAACGTTATCCTGGGATTAAAACCTATATGGAAAATATTGTTCGCGAGGCACGAGACAAAGGTTTTGTTGAAACAATGAGTCACCGTCGTCGTAAGATTCCAGATATTAATGCTCGTAATTTTAATGTTCGTGGTTTTGCAGAACGGACGGCTATTAATTCACCAATTCAAGGTTCGGCAGCTGATATCTTGAAAATTGCGATGATTAATTTGGATAAAGCTTTGAGTGCTCGTGATTTTAAATCAAAATTATTATTGCAAGTACACGATGAAATTATCCTTGATGTTCCTTTAGAGGAATTAGATGAAATTAAGGCCTTGGTAAAACAAACGATGGAAGAAGCGATTGAACTTGCTGTCCCATTAAAAGTGGATGAAAATACTGGTAAGACTTGGTATGAAGCTAAATAATAAAGATTATTGATAGAATTAAACTGCTCACTTCTTCACGTTTATTGACAAAATAAATAAAAACGATAATTAGCTGGGGCTGATTATCGTTTTTTAACGGGTACTGTTAGAAGAAAGGTTAGGGGCTATGTTAAAATACTCATTGCCCGTATCTTCACCCTTTTTCGGATTAGTAGAAAGGCAACCCGCTAAGGCCGATGGGACTTGATTGCCACTAGAACTTGGCAGTTTACTGCCGTAGAGAGTATGGACAATTCAGCTGACGAAGGGAGCGAAATAGTAATTAGACGGAGAGTCAACAGCACGAAATTTTGTTTCGCCTTACTGGCTGTGTTATAATAAAATTATGGAAAATATCGAATTGAACATGGATGAGAGAATTGATGAAATCGCCAGCAGTGGGGTAAAAATTATTCAAAGCCGAGAGGTTTTTTCTTTTAGCATTGATGCGATTTTGTTAGCTCGTTTTCCGCGCTTACCAAAACGGGGTAAAATTGTAGATTTATGTGCGGGAAATGGTGCTGTCGGACTTTTTGCGAGTTCTAAAACAAATGCTCAAATTATTGAATTAGAGATTCAAGAACGTTTGGCTGATATGGCAACTCGTTCAATTGAACTCAATGGACTTACTGACAGAATGTCTGTCATTAATGATAATCTTAATCGGGCGCTTGACCATCTTCATACTTCAAGTGCAGATTTGATTTTTTGTAATCCACCTTATTTTAAAGTGGATTCAGATGAAAGTCATTTAAATGAAAGTAAGCATTATACTTTGGCCCGTCATGAATTGACGACAAATCTGGATGAAATTTTTTCTGTCAGTAAAAAATTACTCAAAACAAACGGACATATTGCCATGGTTCATAGACCAGAGCGTTTTTTAGAAATTGTAGACAAAATGCGTGCTAATAATTTGCAACCTAAATGGATTCAATTTGTTTATCCTAAGGCAAATCAACCAGCAAATATTTTATTGATTGATGCGATTAAAGACGGCAAAGAAGGGGGCGAAATTTTCTTACCGCCTTTGATTGTTCATAATGATGACGGAACTTACACTGATGAAATTGGTGAAATTTATTATGGAAAACATTAAAAAAAGTTACTGACAGAAATTTCTGTCAGTAACTTTTTTATTAAATCGCACTTGCTTGCGCCATTAATTTTTCAATGGCTGCATTTTGCACTTCTTCGAGTGTATTAGTGTCTGTAGCAGCAGGCTCTTTAAGTGTTTCTTTTAGTTTGCTACGCGTTGAGGCTAAAGAAATATCAAGGTCAGCACTTGTTTTTTCTTTTGTATTAGAAATACTACCAGTCAGTTTTCCAGTCATTTCATGAGATTTTTTATCTACAGTTAATTTAACAGAAAGTTTGCTGATATCAATATTTTTACTTTCTTTGATTAATCGCTCTGTTTGTTCTTTAGGAATAGAATAAGTAGCACTCAAATTATTGATTAAATCATTGAGGTCAATATCTTTACCAGAAAATTCCACAGTCACTTTATTTCCAGATTTGGTGAAATCAGAATTCGGAATCTCTTTATATTGTTTCTCTAAATCAGCTTCACTCATTTTTGAATTTGATTCAAAAAGTTGCTTAAGCGTTGATTCCCAGTTATCTTTAGAAGATTGAACATTTGAATCAAGCGTTTGCGAATCAATCAGTAAATATGATTTATTGAGACTATCAATCATAGCTCCGTAAATTGTAGCCGTATCCTCGGCAGAACTTGGAATTAAATCTTTATTGTTATCATAAAGTGATTTAATGTCTGAACTACTAATATAAAGCCCTTTTTGTGACATCATAAATCCTAAATCATAATCTTTTTTAGCGACTGTCAATTTTCCATCAAGAACTGCAAGTTGGTTAGTCTTATCAAGTCCAATATTAAAATCGAGTCCAGCACCCTTGTTAAAAATCTTGTTGAATTCAGAATTATCTCCACCACCATGAATTTTGAATTCATTAACATCAACTTTTACTTTTTGAGCATTATAGTCTTTAGAATTATTCAAGGCAACTGTATCTGAAATAAAGGCCTTTTTGGCCTCATCAGAGTTTTTAGTTGAGCAAGCAGAAAGGGAAAAAACTGCAAGTGCAGCAAGTCCCAAGGACATCCAAATTTTCTTTTTCATAAACATCTCCAATTGTATTTTATTGATATTCTACTATAAAAAATGTAAAAGTTCAACAACATTTAAGAAATGTTAGAATTAGGATAAAAAAATACTGATGAAAGCTCTTAGGTTTATCCTAATCTTTTCATCAGTAACTTTTTAATAAATCATATCATAAATTTCAATGGCAACAAGGTCGATATCATCGAACAATGAAGCATCTTTTTGTTTAGGATAACGCAAAGCAAAAGCTTCATCTTCTGGACTGTAACTTACAGTAAGCATTACTTCGCCTTCACGTTCAAAATTATAAGTTTCTTTTGGGTCACCACCTTCAACCAAACGGTTTAAGCGATTCATAATTGCTAACAAATGTGATTTCATTTCTTAAAAATTCCTTTCGGTGTTCTGCAAAGCAAAACTCTGTTTTTATAAAATTGTTTTTTACTTCCAATTGTTTTTCAAAGGGACAGTTCTTAGGATTGACCCCATTAGTCCTGTTCTTTGTCCTTATCTATTTTAACATAACTTTGTAGATTTTTGGCAAGTTTACTGGCTTTTCTGGCAAAATATTTTGCTCGAATTTGTTCTCTTTTAAGTGAACGTTTAACAGTAACTGGCATTTGACGAATGGTATCTTCCATTTTCATTGGAAAACGTTCCGCCTCAATAGACTTAAGGTTATTGTATTCAATAATGGTGTCAATATAGAAGAGATAAACTTTTTTAGCAAAATTTTCCGCTGAAATTTCATAAAGTTTCTTTTCAAATTTATCTTTATCAATGGGATGTAAATCACGAATTGCCTTTTTGGTAACTTCAGCTAAATCATCATCACCAATGAAGAGTTGTCCGAATTCATCGTCATTAATTAATTCAGACAAATAAGGATTTTTAGCAGCTAGGACTCTTGTCCCTGCTGCCATTGCTTCAAGATAAGTCAAGCCTTGGGTTTCTGAAGTAGAAGCAGAAATGAAGAAGTCAGCAGCTTTATAATAATAGGCTGTTTTCTCATTTTCAACTGGGCCTGTGAAGACAACTTTATCAGTAAGTTCAAGTTCTTTAACTAATTCTTTTAGATTTTCGGCATATGGACCATGACCAACGATTACAAGTTTCACGGGAAACTCTTCTAAAATATCTGGTAATGCATGAATCACTGCTTGGATATTTTTTTCAGCCGCAATCCGTGAGAGACTGAGCAACATGATTTCATTTTCTGCAAGACCAAGCTCGACTCTTAATTTTGCTGTTTCTTCAGGTTTAATGTCATCACGTTTAAAACGGTCAATTTCAATTCCTGTTGGAATGACACGTTTAGGAAGAGTGACACCGTAACTATTGACAGTTTCCAAAACCATTTCGCTTGGACAAATAATCGCTTCAGTTCCACGCAGGAAATTACGAATAATGTATTTAACCATACTTGGACGGATTAAGCGTCCTTTGGCGATGTAGTAAACATAATCTTCATACTTAGTATGTAAGGTATGAATGACAGGGATGCGTAATTGAGCAGCAACCATTTTACCTAAAATTCCCATTCCAAATTCAGTTTGCGTATGGATGATATCTAAATCATATTCTTTAGCAATTAAATAAGCAGCAAAAACACCTTTGAGGACAATTTTACGTTCTGCTAAGCTCACAAAAGGAATGGATTGCAGCCGAATAATATTTCGTTCGTGGTCCACATCAGCATTTGGATCTGTTGTTGTAAAAATGAAAACCTCATGCCCTAATTTTTCAAGCTCTAGGGCCAAAGTGCGAATACTTGTTGCTACTCCACTGATTTGTGGAAAGTAACTATCTGTAAAAAGTCCAACTCTCATAAATAAATTCCCGTTTATATTTCTGTAAATTTTTTATTTTTTTACTGACAAGAATTTTAGTAAGAAAATTTTACTGACAGCTTGGTCAGCAACTACTTTTTCTTTCTGTCAGTAATTTTTAAAAATTAAAGTTCTAAAGTTTGCTGATAAGCATCAGCTAATTGTTGGGCAACTTTTTCAATTGTCCGACTTTCAGCTACTTGATAAGCCTCTTTTGTCTTGTCAACCTTTCCATCTAAAACATCCTGAAGTTGATTGACAAAACCTTCAACATCTGTTGCCATACTTACACAAGTTGAATCAAGCCAGCCATGATAAACTGGGATGTCTCGAACGACAGTTTTTTGGTGACTAGCAAGTGCTTCAAGAACAACGATTCCTTCAGTTTCTTCTCGAGAAGGGAAAAAGAAGGCATCTGCAGAAGACATGGCTCCTTCAAAAATATCTCCCTTGATATAACCTGGGAAAAGAACATTTTTCGGATGATTTTTCTTAACAATTCGACGAATCCAACCAGGAATAGTCCAAAGATTTTGATAACCAAACCAAATGAAAGTCACATCGGGCATTCTTTCAGCCACTTTAATAAAATCATCTATCCCTTTACGTTTAAAATAAAGGGCAGCTGTCACGACAACTTTTTGGTCAGATTTTAGTGAAAAATATTCACGGAAGGCTTGCTCTTTGGCTTCACTTCGAGAATATTTAGTCAAATCAATTCCGTTTGAAATAGGTAAGATTGGACATTTAATTCCGTAAGAACGGAGCAAACTAGCAGAATAATCAGTTGGTGTAATGACTAAATCAGCAGCACGATAAAAGTGCATTAAATATTGTTTAAAGAAAGGAGCAGCAATATTTGAGCCAATAAAGGAATTTTGAAAATCTTCTTTGGTCGAATGACCATGGAAGATTATTTTTTTTCCAGCTTTTTTTGCTTTCTTTAACATTTTCCAACTGCTAAAGCCATAAGTATTTAAATGGAGGATATCATAATCATCCTCAGGATTTTTTGTCCAGTCAATGCCCATTAAATCAAGGGCGCGTTGTTGATGTTTCATTGCACGACCAATTCCTGAATGACTCAAAAATTGTTCGGCTTCTAAGTAAAGTAAAATTTTCATGCTTAACTTTATTTTACCATAAATCAATAAAAGAAAAATGGAAATTTATTATTTTTAAAAATTTCAGACTTTAGTATGAAAAAAGCCTTCTATTTACAGAAGACTTTCATTAAATTATTAAGTTATTAATTAGAAGAAGATGAACTGCTTGTTTCTAAGTCACTGGTTGATTTAGAAAGTTTAACATCTGCTGTATTTGATTTACCATCACGATAATAAGTAACTTTTACTGTATCATTGATATTGTGTGAGTAAAGAGCACTTTGCAAGTCTGTTGAAGAAGTTACTGCTGTATTGCCAACCTTTGTAATTACATCTCCAGCTTTCAAACCAGCTGAGGCAGCAGGAAGTCCAGATTGGACGGAGTAAACAACAACCCCACCTGTTACACTGCTTGGTAATTTCAATTGAGAACTGTCATTTGTTGATAATTGTGAAAGGTCAACCATTCGGATACCTAAAGCAGGGCGTGAAATCTTACCATCAGCTTCAAGTTTATTAATGATATTTACGACATCATTAGAAGGAATCGCAAATCCTAAACCTTCGACAGAAGTAGAACCGTCTTCAGTTGTTGTAATTTTACTTTGAGTAATTCCAATAACTTGTCCTTCAATATTAATCAAAGCCCCTCCAGAGTTACCAGGGTTAATGGCAGCATCTGTTTGAATTGCATTGATATTAGTTGTTTGACCATTTTCTTGGGTCAAAGTCACTTGACGGCTTGTTGCAGATAAAATTCCCTCAGTTGCGGTGTTAGCAAATTGACTACCTAAAGGTGAGCCAACGGCAATGGCAGGTTCACCAATTGTTAATTTACTAGAATCAGCGAATGTCGCCACATCTTTGACATGTTCAGAACTGATTTTAAGAACAGCAAGGTCTGTGTATTCATCATAACCAACCACAGAAGCTTTGACTTTTTGTCCACCAGAAAGCAGAACATCAAGTGAGCTATTACCAGCAATAACGTGGTAGTTAGTTACAACGTAGGCATCACCACCAGATTTTTTGTAGATGACACCAGAGCCTTCACTAGAAAGCTGTAAGCCATCAGTCGATGAACTTGAACCGCTATTTCCACCAAAAATTGAACTGAAGTCACTACTTTGTGAGTTATCTTTTTGATAATTCATAACAGAAACGACAGAATTTGAAACTTTTTTAATTGCAGAGGTAACATCGGTATTGACATTTACCGAAACGTTACTAACCTTTGTACTAGTTGTATTTGAACGACTATTATTTGCCGATTGATTTGTAGTGCTTTGATAGATTGCACTTCCTCCAAGTGCGATGGCTCCGCCCACGACACCTGTTAATAGCAATTTTCCTATATTAGCTTTTGCCATAAATAATTCCTTTCAATTATTACTCTTTGTAGCATTTCTATGATGTAATTATATCTACTCTCACTTAATAATACCTTAATAGTAACAAAAATCAAACTAATATAGTTTCTCCACATTTTTGTGGATAATCTAAAAATTAATGAGGATAAGTGGATATTTTAATAAAGTTTTCCACAGAAAAGTGGAAAAAAGTAAAAAAATGTTGATAAATCATGTTTTCATCTTGTTTTCAATGGGGGAAAAGGGTAAAATTATAAAATAAATTTAAGAATTTATAAATGTTTTTATTCTTGAAAGTGTAAAAGTAATCAAAAAACTGGGGAAAAGTTGTTAATTTTTAAGTAATAAAGTTTTAATTTAGAGAGAAAAATAAAAATGAAGATTAAATTAGTAGTTGTTGGAAAACTTAAAGAAAAGTATTTAAAAGATGGAATTGCTGAATATGTTAAACGAATGGGAACGATGCTGCCACTTGAAATTATTGAGCTAGCAGATGAAAAAATTCCAGATAATGCTTCCGAAAAAGAAGCAGAGGCATTGAAAAAACGTGAAGGTGAGAAAATTTTATCACGGATTCAAGCAGGAGATCAGTTAGCTATTTTAGCCATTCAAGGAAAATTAATGTCATCAGAGGAAGTGGCTGATTTTGTGAAGAAAGCTGAAGTTTACGGAACAGGAAATCTTGTTTTTGTAATTGGAGGTTCTTTAGGACTTTCAAAGGAAGTCTATCAACGAAGTGATTTGCAAATTTCTTTTGGGCGGATGACACTTCCTCATCAACTGATGCGTCTGGTTTTAGTAGAACAAATTTATCGGGCACAAATGATTAATCGAGGTTCGGCTTATCATAAGTAAAAATTTGAAAGGAATGAAATGATTAATATTATAGAAGAGTTTCGCCAACATAAGAATGAAGAAAATGCTGAAAAACAAGCAGCATATTTGCGTCACCAGTTTGAATTTATTGGTTTAAAAACGCCAGAAAGACGTCTTTTGGCAAAAGATTTTCTAAAGGAAAAAAAGGCAGATAAGCAAATTGATTGGGAGCTTGTTTTTGAATTTTGGAATTTGCCTGAGCGTGAATTTCAATATCTGGCTTTAGATTATCTTCATCAAATGAAGAAATGGTTTATTTTTGATGACATGGAAAAGATAAAAAAATTGACTGTCAGTAAATCATGGTGGGATACGGTTGATGCTTTAGATGAATTAGTTGGTCATCTTTTACTGACAGGTCGTAAACAAGCGACCGAAAATGACTCAACTGCTTATGAACAGGTCAAGACTCTCGTAAAAGAATGTGCTCAAGCCGAAAATTTTTGGCTTCGACGAATCGCAATTGACTGTCAATTAAGCTTTAAAAATCAAACAGATTTAGAATTACTTTCATATAATATTGAAAAAAATCTTTTAGGAAGTTCTTTTGCTGATGAATTTTTTATTACGAAAGCAATAGGTTGGGCTTTGCGAGATTTGGCAAAAACAAATTCTGCTTGGGTCATAAAATTTATTGAAGAACATGAAAATAAAATGGCGAAACTTTCAATTCGAGAAGCAAGTAAACATCTCTAAAGCTTGATTTGACAGAGTTTTCAAACTATGATAGAATAAGAAGAATGTTCGAAAATGAACTTAAATTTGAATAAAACTTATAAAGGAGACAGAAATGTCAGGCTTATCTCTTATTTTTATCGTTGTCGTTATGGGTGGGATGATGTTCTTCATGAACCGTCAACAAAAGAAACAACAATCTAAACGCCAAGAACAATTGGATGCAATGCAACCAGGTTCAGAAATCGTAACAATTGGTGGATTGCACGGAATTCTTTCAAGCATTGATTCAGCAAAAGGAACAATTGAACTTGATTGTGAAGGTGTGATTTTGACTTTCGACCGTGCAGCCGTAAAAACTGTAAAAAGTGGTGTAACACCAGAAACGACTGTTGTTGAAGAAACACCAGCCGAAACAAAAGTGGAAAGCCCAATTGAAGAAAACTAATCTCTTTTCTACATTTAATGAGAAAATAGATTTAATTTATTTTCCTGTCAGTTACTGACAGGATTTTTTTATAAAATATTTTACTGACAGATTTATCTGTCAGTTGATTTTAGCAAATAGAATAACTTATGATTACTGACCAATAAAATTTGAGATACAAATCTATATTAAAATATGGTAAAATGGAAAAGTAATACTGTCTTTTTTGAAAAAAACAGTAGAGAAAGTTTTTGAATAAATTGATAAAGAAAAAAATAAGAAGAAGAGAATTTCTTTCTTAGAGTCTTTGGTGTAAAAAAACTTTAATAACCAAAGAGCATAATGGTGAATTTATGATAAATATTTTTTGCATAAAATTCTCATGTGAGGTACTATGTTTAATAACTTAAAAAATAAAGAGCAAGAAGAATTACTTCCAGAGCATATCGGAATTATCATGGATGGTAATGGACGATGGGCTAAGCAGAAAGGGAAACCACGAATCTTTGGACACAAAGCAGGAATGGATTCGCTAAAAGATGTTGCTGTTCATGGTGCGAGACGTGGCATAAAAGTGATGACCGTTTATGCTTTTTCCACAGAAAATTGGACAAGACCAGTTGATGAAGTGAAATTCATCATGAGTTTACCTATCGATTTTTATAGTAAATATGTTCCAGTTTTAAAAGAAGAAAATATTCAGATTCGGATGATTGGTGAACGCGAAGGTTTGCCAAAAGCAACGTTAGATTCAATTGACCGTGCGGCTCAAGAAACATCTGAAAATGACGGAATGATTTTGAATTTTGCAATGAATTATGGTGGCCGTCGTGATATTATTTTAGCCATTCAAGAGCTTGCTAAAAGTGGTCAGGATTTAAGTTTACTGACAGAAGAAGAGTTGTCAAAACATCTACAAACTGCTGTTTTGCCTGAAAATCTTCGGGATCCAGACTTGATTATCAGAACATCTGGTGAACAAAGAATGTCTAATTTCTTGACTTGGCAGTCAGCTTATAGTGAATTATATTTTGCGCAAACTGCTTGGCCAGATTTCGATGATAAAGAATTGGACAAGGCTATTTCTGCTTTTCAAAAGCGTGACCGCAGATATGGAGGAGTCAAATAATGATGCAACGAATTATCACAGGAGTGGTTGCGGGAGGAATATTTTTAGCCCTCTTGCTTCTTGGAGGAGCTTACTTTCAAATTTTAGTCGCTCTGCTTGTTATTATTGCAATGCAAGAGCTATTTAGAATGTATAAATTACAAGTTTTTTCATTTGAAGGAATTTTAGCGACTTTAGCTGCTTTGTCACTTGCTTTGCCAGTCGGTAAACATTGGTTAGGTCTAAATGCTGACGGGGGAGTGATGCTCTTTACACTCTTTTTATTCATGATGTTAACAGGAATGGTCCTTTCAAATGGGAAATATTCTTTTGTTGATGTTGGTTTTCCTTTTCTTTCGGCTTTCTATGTAGGGATTGGTTTTCAAAATTTACTGACAGCACGTCAAACAAGTGTTTATATTGTCTTTTTAGCTCTATTTATCGTTTGGGCGACAGATATCGGGGCCTATGCTTTTGGCCGCTCGCTTAAAGACCGCTTTCCACAAAAACTTTTGCCATCTGTTTCACCAAATAAAACAGTGGTCGGTTCAGTTGGAGGAATTGTTTCAGCCGTTGTTGTTGCCTTAGTCATGTATTTCTTATTTACTAAGGAATTGCCGCAAATTGGCTTTGTGAAACTTGTTATCTTTACAATTATCTTTTCAGTGGTTGGTCAGATTGGTGACCTTGTGGAATCAAGTATTAAACGTCATTTTGGCGTAAAAGATTCAGGTAAAATTTTACCAGGTCATGGAGGAATTCTTGACCGCTTTGACAATTTAATTTTTGTTTTCCCAATTATGCATCTACTTGGACTATTCTAATTTTAAGGAGGAAGTCGATTGATAGAAACACTGATTACTTTTATTATTATCTTTGGTATTATTGTCGCTATCCATGAATATGGCCATCTTTGGTGGGCAAAACGTTCAGGAATTTTAGTGCGTGAATATGCCGTTGGAATGGGCCCGAAAATTTTTGCTCACCAAGCAAAAGATGGGACACTTTACACGATAAGAATTCTTCCACTCGGTGGCTATGTTCGTTTGGCTGGTTGGGGTGATGACAAGACTGAAATCAAAAAAGGACAAGCTGCAAGTCTTGTTGTCAGTAAATCTGAAGTAGTAAATCCAGAAGCTGAAAATTCTGTCAGTAATATCGTCAGAAGAATTAATCTGTCAGAACATGTTGAATTAGAAGAAGCAATTCCAATGTTGATTACTGAATATGATTTTGAAAAAGAACTTTTCATTGAAGGAGAAGTTTTTGGGGAAATCAAACGTTATTCTGTTGATCATGATGCAACAATCATTGAAGAAGATGGAACAGAAGTTCGGATTGCACCACTCGATGTTCAATATCAATCAGCCGGTGTCTTTCATAAAATGTTGACAAACTTCGGTGGTCCTTTGAATAACTTTATTTTAGGAATAATCGCTTTTATCGTTCTAACCTTTGTTCAAGGAGGCGTTCCTTCAACTACTAATGCTATTGGCCAAGTTGAAAAAGGAACACCCGCTTACAATGCAGGCTTAAAAGCTGGTGATAAAATTGAAGCAGTCAATGGAACTAAAACGGCAGATTGGAACAATGTTGTTACTGAAATTTCAGGTTCTAAAGGAAAAGAATTAAAACTTGAAGTTAGCCGTTCAGGCAAATCGGAAACCTTATCAGTTACACCTAAAAAAATGGACGGAAGTTACCGTGTTGGCATTATGCAATCAATGAAAACAGGTTTCTTTGATAAGATTACAGGTGGCTTTGTTCAAGCAGGCCAATCAGCTACAGCAATCTTTAAAGCTTTAGGAAGTTTGATTGCACGACCGAGTCTTGATAAACTTGGTGGTCCAGTTGCTATTTATCAACTCAGTGGCCAAGCCGCGAGAGCAGGTTTGCCGACGATTATTAATCTTTTAGCTATGCTTTCAATTAATTTAGGGATTGTCAATCTTTTTCCTATTCCAGTACTTGATGGTGGAAAAATTGTCCTAAATATTATTGAAGCAATTCGTGGCAAAGCACTCTCACAAGAAAAGGAATCAATCATCACAATGGTAGGAGTTGTCTTCATGCTTGTGCTCTTTGTAGCAGTAACATGGAATGATATTCTCCGAGCCTTTGTAAATTAATATATCTATTCGTCTTCTATTTCAAAAGGAAAGAAGCTGAACCAAACTCATAAAGGAAATTTTAAAATTATGAAACAATCAAAAATGCTTATACCAACCCTTCGGGAAATGCCTTCTGATGCCCAGGTTATCAGCCATGCCTTACTTATGCGCGCAGGATATGTTCGTCAAGTTTCAGCAGGAATTTATGCTTACTTGCCATTAGCAAACCGCGTACTTGAAAAGTTGAAAAATATCATGCGTGAAGAGTTTGACGAAATTGGTGCAGTAGAACTTCTTGCCCCAAGTCTTTTGACAGCTGACCTTTGGCGTGAATCTGGCCGTTATGACACATATGGTGAGGATTTATATAAATTAAAAAACCGTGATAATTCTGATTTTATTTTAGGACCAACACATGAAGAAACAATGACTTCTCTTGTCCGTGATGAAATTACTTCTTATAAAAAATTACCACTTAATGTTTACCAAATTGCTCCAAAATTCCGTGATGAAAAACGTCCACGTTATGGACTATTGCGAGGTCGTGAGTTCTTGATGAAAGATGGTTATAGCTACCATGCTGACCAAGATTCATTGGACGAGACTTATAATGATTACAAAAAAGCCTACGAAAAAATCTTTGAACGTGCTGGCTTAAATTTTAAACCAATTATTGCCGATGCTGGAGCAATGGGTGGTAAAGATAGTCAAGAATTTATTGCTATTACAGATGATAGAATCAATCTTGAAAAATGGCTCGTTTTGAGTAAAAATATTACATCAATCGAAGAAATTCCAGAATCTGTCCTTTCAGAAATCAAAGAAGAACTTGGCAAATGGTTAATTGCCGGTGAAGATACAATTGTCTACGCTGAAGGTGGCGATTATGCGGCAAATATTGAAATGGCCAGCAGTCAATTTGAACCAAATGTAGCTTATACTGAAGAACTTGAACTTGAAAAAGTAGCGACACCAGGTGCTAAAACAATTGATGAAGTTTCAAAATTCCTTGAAATTGATGAAGAACAAACAGTTAAAACATTGGTTTATCACGCAGATGATGAATTAGTGGTTATTTTGTTAAATGGTAATGACCAACTCAACGAAGTCAAATTGACCAATTATCTTGGAGCATCATTTATTGAAGCTGCCAGTGAAGCAGAAGTTGAAGAAAAATTTGGAGCTCATTTTGGTTCACTTGGACCAATCGGACTTGAAAATGTCAAGATTATTGCTGACCGCAAAGTTGAACAAATTAAAAATGCTGTGGTTGGAGCTAACGTTGATGGTTTCCATTATAAAAATGCTAACTTTGGCCGTGATTATGAAGTTGAAGAGTTTGTTGATTTACGTACAGTTAATGAAGGTGAAATTTCACCAGATGGCCGTGGAACTTTGAAATTTGCGCGTGGTATCGAAATTGGACATATCTTTAAATTAGGAACTCGCTATACAGAAGCGATGAATGCCAATATTCTTGATGCGAATGGTCGTTCAATTCCAATGCTCATGGGTTGTTACGGAATCGGTGTAAGTCGTTTGCTTTCAGCTATTTTGGAACAATTTGCTCGTATCTATGTTGAAAAAACGCCAAGAGAAGAATTTAAATTTAGCTGGTCAATTAATTTCCCTAAAGAATTAGCACCATTTGATATTCATCTTGTTCCAGTTAATGTTAAAGATGAAGCAGCAATGGAATTGACTTCTGAACTTGAAGAAAAATTGCGTGGCAAAGGTTATCAGGTCTTAGTAGATGACCGTAATGAACGTGCAGGTGTTAAATTTGCTGACAGCGATTTGATTGGTTTGCCAGTTCGTGTGACAATCGGTAAAAAAGCTGCTGAGGGTGTTGTTGAAGTTAAAATTCGTGCGACAGGTGAAGTTGTTGAAATTAATAAAGATGAACTTGTCAATACCATTGAAATTTTAAGTAAATAATAAAAGAGATTTACTATGAAAATTGTTATTGTTGGAAGCTCCCACGCCGGAATTTGTGCCGGATTACGTGCGCTTGAAGAATACCCAGAAGCCGAAATTACGCTTTATGATAAGCGTAATCAGGTTTCTTTTGTTTCTCAAGGAATTATTTCTTATCTGGCGGGTCAAAAATCTGTCCTTAATCAATCTAGTTATTCATCGGTAGAAGAACTAAAAGCTGCTGGTTTAAACATGCAAATGGAAACGGTGGTTGAAGAGATTGATACCAAAAATAAACGGCTATTTTATCGGAGAGTCAATTCCAAAAAGACGAAACTCGCTCTCTATGATAAATTGATTTTTGCTACGGGTTCTTATCCGGCAATGACCTCTGTTCCTTTTGATAAAAAAAGCAAACTTTACTTTTTAAAAAGTATGGATGATGCAATAAAAACAGATGAATTTCTGAAAACAGCCAAAAATATTGCAGTAATTGGTGGTGGAATGACCGGAGTTGAAGTTGCTCGGATTGCCCAAGAAAGAGGAATTCAGACAACACTCATTCATCGCACTAAAAATCTTTTAAACGATTATCTTGATGAACCAGCAAGTCATTTATTGGAAAGTTGGATGAATGCAGAGGGAATGCGTCTTCTATTAAATACAGAAGTGACAGAAATTGGGTTTGACGAAGAAAATACAATCATTCAAACAGCAAATGGTCAGAAAATTCCTGTTGATGGAGTAATCTTTACGATTGGTTTTCGGCCTAATTCTTATCTTCTGAATCAACAAGTTGAGTTAGGAGATAGCGGAGCGGTTATTGTTGATGAATACATGCAAACCACTTGTCCAGATGTTTTTGCTGTCGGAGATGTTTCAACGACTTATGTTAATTTGTTGGAAAAAAGCTATTATCTGCCACATGCTTCGGATGCTGTTCGCGATGGTGAAATTGCGGCGATTAATTTACTTGCTCCTCGCCAAAAAATTAATAGTAGTCAGGGAACTTATCATGTTCCAATGAATAATTTAGTGATGGCTATGACTGGGATTACAATAAGACAGGCAGTTGATGCTGGTTATGATGCAGATGCGGTTCATTTACTAAATGAACACTTATACGGACATTCACCAAGTAATATTTGGATGATTTATGAGAGACGCACTCATCAAATTCTTGGTTTACAATGTATTGGAAAAACGAGCGATATGGCAGAGTACGTCAATATTTTCTCACTTGCGATTCAACAAGAATTAAAAATTGAGGATATTGAGTTCACAGACTTTTATTTTGAACATGGCTACAAAGACCCTCGTGGTCTCAATCGCATATTAGCTCGACTAGTAAGGGAGAATGAAAGGTAGATTGTGTGGAAACGACTAATAAAGAGATAGTTTATTGTCAAAAAGTGCTTCACTTGCTTGAGGATTTGCAGAAAGTTCAACAAAGCATTGAATCTTTTGCTGAACACTCTGATAAGCAAAAAGTTCATACTCATCAAACTCTATCATTGATTTTAAAATTAGCAGTTCTTCTTATTATTTTAGGAGTAGGAATATTTTTAAAGTTGTCATTAGTTCTTTTGTTGTTGGTTTCAGTTGTCTATTTATTCATTTTTTGTCTTTTGTTCAGATATGATTCCAAAAAATTTAAAGAAAAATTAGCTTTAGAGGGTGAAAGTTCTCTAAAAATGAAATCTTTAAATGCTGATTTAAACAAACTTAAAGAAGATGAAGAAAAAATTCAGACAGAATTAAATCATTTTCGACGAATTCCCACACAGTTTAAAACAATAGAAGCTGTCAGTCATATGATTCGCTATATGAAACGTGGCGAAGCACAGACAGTAGAAGAAGCACTCTATTTTTGGGAAATGGATGAAGAAAATCGCTCAACTGGTAAATAGTTTTACTGACAGCTCTGTCAGTAACTATTAATTTTAAAATAAAATAACTGACAGTTTTGTCAGTTATTTTATTCTTAAAAAAGTATGAAAAGCAACATTTTTTTATGCTATAATGAGAAATGAAATTCTATTTGCTAAGGATAGAAAAAATAAGATAAAGGGTCAAAAAAACATGGAAAATCTGTTTGAAAAATTGATGGAACAAATCAAAATGCCACCAAATTTGCGTCGTTCTAGCCAATTTGAGCATGCTGATATTGAAAATGTTGAAGTGCACACGGCAAGTAAGCTCTGGCACTTTCAGTTAATTTTTGATGAGATTTTACCAATTGATACATATAAATTACTGACAGAACTGACGGAAACTGCTTTTTCGACAATTGCTCGTACAGAAATTTCTGTCAGCAGTCGAAATCAAAATATTGATGAGCAAAATCTGAATGATTATTATCAATATGCACTTACACTTCCAGAATTATGCGATTCTGCTTTTTCAAGTATTTTTAAGAAATATCATCTTGAAAAGGAAGAAGAAAAAATTCACTTAATGGTGGAAGATAATCCGCAAATGGATTTTTTTGTGGAAAAATATTTTCCAATTCTAGAGGAAAAATTTAAGTCTTTCGGTTTTGGAGAATTAAGAATAACCCCTCTAGTTGACCAGGAGCTGACAGAAACGCAAGCAGCTGCTCACGCTGAAAAAGTTGCGGCTCGCTTGGCGGCTCAAACTGCAGAACAAGCCCAAATTTCTGAAATCAAAAAACAACGTTCAGAAGAACGGGAAAGCAAAAATACCAGAGAAGCAAAACCAGAATTTGTGGAAACAGCACTTTCTGACGGCATTTTCTTTGGCCGAAAAATCAGCGGACAAAGTCCAATTACCAGCATGTCTTTTATTGCTGGAGAAGGTTTTGGCGTTATTTTTGAGGGACTTGTTTTTGAAGCCGCACACCGTGAGTTTACGGGAAAAGAATCAGGCAAAGTCAACCATATTTTAGAATTAAAAATGGCTGATGAAACTTCAACTTTTATGATTTCAAAATGGGGTCGTAAGGATGAAGAAATTGCCCAATTTGACCAAATTGTCAATACTGTCAAAGCTATGAATGAAAAAATTATAGCTGACCGTACTGATGGGGAAGATAATTTTACTGACAGCTTATCTGATGCTCTTTGGTTGCGTGTACAAGGAAATATTGAACATGACAAATACAAAGATGATTTGGTGATGACCGCTAATGCGGTTGTGGAAATTAAACCTAAACCAACCATTGACCGTGTTGCTCTTCAAATCAAAGCTGTAAAATCAGATAAAATTCAATTAGGTCGCGAAATCAAAAATAATGAACCCGTCACTCCGATGCGTTCTGTCAGTGAATTTTCGACTAACGGACCGGTTGTTTTTGAAGGATATGTCTTTAAAGGCGAACTTCGTGAAATTAAATCACGTAAAACAGGAAATATTAGTTACCTTCTTGAATTTGAGATGACTGATTACACTTCAAGTTTTTACGTTCAGAAATGGCTACGTGGCGAAGAAGAAATTCAGCTAGCCAAACAAATTAAAGCGGGACTATGGTGTCGAGTCCGCGGGAATGTTCAACGAGACAATTTCAAAAATGATTTAGTCCTACAATTGACCGATTTGATTGAAATTCCGACACAAAATGTTCGCGAAGACAAATCAGATGAAAAACGTGTTGAATTTCACGCGCATACTAATATGAGTCAAATGGACGCCATTCCTTCTGCTTCTAGTTTGGTTGCTCAGGCTGCTAAATGGGGACATAAAGCTATTGCAATTACTGACCATGGTGGTTTGCAATCTTTCCCTGAGGCTCACTCGGCTGGAAAGAAGAATGGCGTCAAGATTATCTATGGCGTCGAAGCCAATCTTGTTGAAGATAAAATTCCGATTGTTTACAATGAAACTGACGTTGATATGTATGAATCAACTTATGTTGTATTCGACGTGGAAACAACAGGACTTTCGGCAGTTCATAATGATTTGATTCAGATTGCGGCAACAAAAATGCACAAAGGGAATCCAATTGATGAATTTGATGAATTTATCAATCCAGGATATCGTTTGAGCGAATTTACAACAGAATTAACCGGAATTACAGATGACCATGTCAAAAATGCCAAACCATTATATGAAGTTCTAACAAAATTCCAAAAGTTTTGTGAAGGAACAATTCTTGTTGCCCACAATGCAACATTTGACGTGGGCTTCATGAATATGAACTATTCACGAAATGGTTTGCCGATTATCACGCAACCAGTGGTTGATACCCTTGAATTTGCCCGTAATCTCTACCCAGAAATGAGACGTTTTGGTTTGGGTCAATTGACTAAGAAATTCCAAATCGGACTTGAACATCACCATATGGCCAACTTTGATGCGGAAGCAACCGGACGTTTGCTCTTTGTATTTTTGGAAGAATTACGTACTAGAAATACAGGATGGACAAGTCTTTTAGAACTTAATGACAAATTGGTCAGTGAAGATTCTTATAAAAAAGTTCGTCCAAAACACGTGACTTTATATGCCAAGACACAAGAAGGTTTAAAAAATCTCTTTAAAATTGTTAGTTTTGGGAATGTTAAATATTATGCTGGTCTTCCTCGGGTTCCACGTTCTGTTTTAGAAGCCAACCGTGAAGGATTGTTGGTCGGTTCGGCCTGCGAAATTGGTGAAGTTTTTGATGCAGCAATCAATAAAACATTTGAAGAAACGCTTGAAATCGCCAAGTTTTATGATTTTATCGAAGTATTTCCACCAGCTCTTTATCGTTCACTTGTTGTTGGTGGTTCTTTCAAATCAGAAAAAGAATTGGAACAAACGCTTAAAGATTTGATAAAAATTGGTAAGACTTTAGGCAAGCCAGTTCTGGCCACAGGTAATTTACATTATTTGAACCCAGAAGATGCTATTTATCGAGAAATTATTGTTCGCTCACTTGGTCTTGGAGCTGAAATTAACTGGACTCAAGGACATGGGGAACATGCCAAACCTCTTCCGTTACCCGAAGCTCATTTTAGAACAACTGATGAAATGCTTGAAGCCTTTAGTTTTCTTGATGAGAAGACCGCGCGTGAAATTGTCATTGACAATACGCAAAAGATGGCGGATGAATTTGATGTATTGACTCCAGTTCGGGATGATTTATATACACCTAAGATGGTTTTTGATGGAGGAGAAACCTCCGAAGAACGAATTGTTCGCTTAACTTATGAAAAAGCACATGAGTGGTATGGTAATCCATTGCCAGATATTATTGACGCACGACTTGAAAAAGAACTTCGATCGATTTTAGGAAATGGTTTCTCAGTTGTTTATATTATTTCACAAGAACTTGTAAAACGTTCTAATGACCGAGGCTATATCGTTGGTTCACGGGGTTCTGTTGGTTCATCACTTGTTGCGACAATGATTGGGATTACCGAAGTAAATCCTTTGGCTCCACATTATCGTTGCCCAGAATGTCAATATTTTGAATGCTATGATGATGGATCTTTCGGTTCTGGTTATGACATGCCAGATAAAAATTGCCCTAAATGTGATCATAAACTCATCAAAGATGGGCATGATATTCCTTTTGAAACTTTCTTAGGTTTTAAGGGAGACAAAGTTCCTGATATCGATTTGAACTTCTCTGGGGATGATCAACCCCTTGCTCACTTGGACGTTCGAGATATCTTTGGTGAAGATTATGCCTTTCGAGCAGGAACAATTGGTACGGTTGCTGAAAAAACAGCCTTTGGTTTTGTCAAAGGTTATGAACGTGATTATGATCAATTTTATGGAAATGCAGAAATTGACCGCTTAGCTGCTGGCTCAACTGGTGTTAAACGAACAACAGGACAGCACCCTGGTGGGATTATCGTTATTCCAAATTATATGGATGTTTATGATTTTTCTCCTGTACAATTTCCGGCCGATGATGTTAATGCCGAATGGCAAACGACTCACTTTGATTTCCATGCGATTCATGACAATATCTTAAAACTTGACATCCTTGGACATGATGACCCCACGATGATTCGAAAATTACAAAGTCTCTCTGGTATTGTTCCTCAAGATATTCCAATGGATGACCCAGGAGTGATGAAGCTTTTCACTGGGACAGAATCTTTGGGCTTGACCGAAGAACAGTTAGGGGTAAAATTAGGAACTTTGGGAATCCCTGAAATGGGAACTTTCACCTCAATGAACATGATTGCCGAAGCCAAACCTAAAAACTTCGCAGATTTACTCCAAATTTCTGGACTTTCACACGGAACGGACGTTTGGTCAGGAAATGCTCAAGATTTAATTCGTTCAGGGATTGCCGACTTATCAAGCGTTATTGGCTGTCGGGATGATATCATGGTTTATCTTATTCATAAGGGGCTAGAAAACGGTCTTGCTTTTACAATTATGGAACGGGTGCGTAAGGGAATGTGGAATAAAATTCCCGCCGAAGAACGTGAAAAATATGTAGAAGCTATGCGAGAACATGATGTTCCTGAATGGTACATTGAGTCTTGTTCAAAGATTAAATACATGTTCCCTAAAGCCCATGCGGCAGCCTATATTATGATGGCTTTACGGGTAGCTTATTTCAAAGTTCATCATCCAATATTGTATTATTGTGCATGGTTCTCTATTAGAGCAACTGCCTTTGATATTGGGGTAATGGGAGCAGGTCTTGAAGCAGTCAAAGCCAAAATGAAAGAAATTAAAGATAAAGGTTTTGATGCAACAAATGTTGAAACTAACCTCTATACGACTTTAGAGCTTTGTAATGAAATGTTAGAGCGTGGTTTCACTTTTGGTAAAATTGACCTTTATCGCTCGGAGGCTACTGAGTTTGTTATTGATGGTGATACTTTAATTCCGCCATTTGTAACAATGGACGGATTGGGTGAAAACGTAGCAAAACAAATCGTTGCAGCGCGTGCTGAAGGTGAATTTTTAAGTAAAATGGAACTTCGTAAGCGTGGTGGTGTTTCACAAACGATTATTGAAAACATGACCAATATGGGTGTTCTTGAAGGAATGCCTGATGATAATCAATTAAGTCTATTTGATGATTTCTTTTGATTTTTCATAAAATACTCTTATCTTAAATGATAAGAGTATTTTTATTTTTAGAAATAACAAAATGTCGAAAAATTTTCGTCTTTTTTGTTACATTAACTGATTATTTGCGTATAGTCTAGTATGATACCAAAAATGGCAAAAGAATTAATTCAAAGAGCAATTGATAGAGGTGCATCAGATATTTATCTGATTGCTTCAAAAGAAAAGTATAAACTTTATTTTCGACAAATGACAGCACGTGATCTGGTAGAAGAAATTGGGTTAGAAGTTGGCTTAGCACTACTTACTCACTTTAAGTTTCTAGCTGGGATGAATACAGGAGAACGCAGACGAGTTCAATTGGGAGCTTGTTGGTATGAATTAGAGGAAAGTAATGCAAAACGTTTGCGTCTTTCGACAGTGGGGGATTTCGAGGGTAATGAATCTTTAGTAATACGTCTCTTGCATGATCAAAACAAAAAACTTGATTTTTGGTTTGATGAAGAGCTAGAGAATTATGATTGTAAAAGAGGGTTGCATCTCTTTGCCGGTCCAGTAGGCTCGGGCAAAACATCTTTAATGTTTGATTTAGCTCGTCGTCATTTTACAGATTTACAAGTTATCACTATTGAAGAACCCGTTGAGTTGATTGATTCCGATTTTATTCAGTTACAAGTCAACGAAGTCATTGGTAATAGTTATGATGAATTAATTAAATTATCACTGAGGCATCGCCCAGATTTGTTAATCGTTGGTGAAATTCGTGATAAATTGACCGCTCAAGCAGTTTTACGGGCTAGTTTGACAGGTTATACAGTGTTTTCAACCGTTCATGCCTCTTCTGTTAGAGGTGTCATTCAGAGACTATCAGAGCTGGGTTTAAGTCATTGGGAAATAAAAAATGCTTTATCAAGTGTTGTTTATCAGCGTTTAATAGCTGGGAAAGGAGTATAAGACATTGCCAAAAACGAATTTGAGTCTTGGTCATCAGAAAATTGGAATAAAAAAATTGATCAGCTACTTACAAATGGATATCTCACACCTACTGAAGCCAAAAGGGAAAAAATTAAGACTGATTAAACAAGCCAAACTTATCCAACTGATGGGAAATCTTTTGAATAGTGGATTTAATTTAGGAGAAGTGATAAATTTCTTATCTTTATCAAAACTTGTGGAAAAAGAATTTACATTAAAAATGAAAGAAGGTCTCGCTTCTGGTCAAGTTTTATCAGAGATTTTAGAAAGTCTTTCATTTTCTAAAAATGTGGTGACACAACTTGCTTTGGTAGAAGTGCATGGTAACTTGTCAGGGACGATGCAATTGGTTGAATTTCATCTAAAAAAACAGCTTAAAGTTAAAAATAAATTAGTGGAAGTTGCTACTTATCCAATATTGTTATTAATTTTTCTGGTTGGAATTATGTGGGGCTTAAAAAATTATTTACTACCACAACTCAATAGTGGCAGTAACTTTGCTACTCTATTGATTAATCATTTACCCTTAGTATTTTTTTCGTTTGGAGCTTTTATATTTTTACTGACAGCTTTGTCAGTAACTCTTTTTAAACGAAAATCAGCAATAATGAATTTTACATTTCTTGTTAAATTACCTCTGGTTCATTCTTTTATCCGTTTATATTTAACAGCTTACTTTGCAAGAGAATGGGGAAATCTAATTGCTCAAGGTGTTGAATTACGTCAAATTATTAACTTGATGAAAAAACAAAAAAGTCGAATTTTTTCAGAAGTTGGCAAGAATCTTGATTTAGAATTGAATGCTGGTCGGTCTTTTGAACAAGCTGTCAGTAAACTTGCGCTTTTTTTACCCGAGCTCTCATTAATGATTGAATATGGAGCTATTAAAGATAAATTAGGCTTAGAGCTTTCGCTTTATGCGGATGAATGTTGGGAACATTTTTTTACAAAGATAGATCGTTTAATGCAATTAATCCAACCTCTTGTTTTTATTTTCGTAGCATTGATGATTATTTTGCTGTATGCAGCCATGTTACTCCCCATCTATTCAAATATGGGTTCTGGAATATAGAAAGGATGAAAAAATGGAAAGAACAAAGAAGTTTATTTTAAAAAAAATACAAAAGATATTTTTATTCGTTAAAATTTGTGAAAAAAAATGCCGTCAGAAAGAGCTAAAAGCTTTTACTTTGATAGAGATAAACGAAATAAAAACTCGCAATTAAGCGAGTTGGAATTTAAATATGATATCTATATTATCAGCGGTAACATCAACTTTTGATATAAGATTATTAACAATTTTCTTTTTATCTTCATAAGAAATTTTACTAATGGGGGTTTCCCCAAGTTCAGATTTAACTAAGTCAAATATCTCAGAAGTAGAAGGCTTATCAACTTCATTTATTTTTGCTTGAATTAATTTTTTCTCTCCTTGCAGCATTTCAGTTCGCTTTTTTAAATCATCCATTGTAATAAAATCATTTAGATATAAGTCTGAGTTTTTTTGAATTTTATTATTAATAGATTTGAGCTGTTTTTGAAATCCTGATGTATCAACTTTTGATTCTTCTTTTATATTTAAAATTTTTCTTAATTTCTTATCACTCTTTTGAAATCCGTTTAGTGTTTTTAAAACAATATCCTCAATCCATTGCATATCATAAGCTCCTGAATCACACTTCTTATTATCGTTATAAGTAGTCACTCCTTTAGTTTTTCTGGGGAATCTATTAACACATTGGTATTTCATAGTACGGCTTCCGTCTTTTCTCCTATGGCCCAAAACAATCCTCAAAGGAGCGCCACAATAACCGCAACGAGCTATTCCAGAAAGCAGATACTTTGCCTGAAAAGGTCTTGGATTGTTATTTTTTTCATAGGTTTGTTGCTGACGGGCTTCTAGTTCCTTTTGAACACTTAAATAAGTTTCATGAGAAATAATGGGCTTATGCAATCCTTCAAAAGTATTATTTTTATATTTTATATAGCCACAATATACGGGATTATCAAGAGTTTGCCGTATTGTTCGATAAGACCAAGGTAGTTCTTTTGCGATATGTCCATCTTCATTAAGCTTATCCCTTAACTTTGTAATTGAAGTTCCTTTTAGATATTCGTTAAATATTTGTTCTACAATTGATGCTTCTAAAGGATTTATTTCCAATATTCCAGTTTCCTGATTGTGGGAATACCCAAATGCTGTCTTTGCCCACATCATAGATTTACCAGACTTGGCTCGTCCGATTTTTCCCATAGTCATCCGTTCTTTAATGTTTTCACGTTCAAACTCATTAATTGCTGACAGAATTGTTAAGAATAAACTACCCATAGCAGAGGAAGTATCTATACTTTCACTTAAGGAAATAAAGTCGATTTCATTTTTTGTAAAGACGTCTTTAACTAAATACAGAGTATCTCTTACACTCCTTGAAAGTCTGTCTAGTTTATAGACGATTACTGTATCAAATTTTTTTAAGCCTATGTCAGTAATCATTTTTTCCATTGCAGGGCGAGTTAGTTTCGAACCAGAAAAACCGGCATCTGTATATATTTCTGAAACTTTCCAGTCCATTGCCTCACAGTACATCTTTAATTTATCTATCTGCTCATCTATAGAGTATCCTTCCTCTGCTTGGTTCGTTGTTGATACTCTGGTGTAAATAGCCACCTTCTTACTCATTTGCTTTTTGCTCCAATTCTATGTTAAAATTGAGCATAGTAAAACACCACATCTTTTGTGTGTCTTGCTATACATTTGTGATTAAGCCCTCCTCATCGACCAAAACTTGGAGGGCTTTTTTGTTTTATGAATTAATTTTTTGTCTATTTTCGATAGATAATTGAACTAAAAATCTATAAAAATCTGAGACATCAAGTTTTTTAGGGAAAGAGAATTCATGAGTTGAAAGAGTTGTTGTTAGAGATTTGTAGTATGGGTTAGAAAGATAAGTAACATACATGTTAGTATCATCAAATCCAAATCCAGCTGCAGTATAGCGAACATCAACAATACTATCTAAGAAAATTTGTGTGATAGCTTTTTTCTGTCCAGTAACACCTTGAGCATCAATAAAAAGAAGTCGGTTGTTGGTTACAATGATTTCATCACGAATCAATTTATAAGATGAAATAATTTGCTCATTTTCAACAAGCATGTGTGACCAGTTAGCTGTGGCAGTTTTTGTGCTTTGTGCTGATGCATTTCCCAACATTCCTTGTAAGAAATTTCCAGAATCAGCGCCAGATACAGCATTATCAACTCTACGAGTAGTATCTGAAATCTTATCAGATGCAACTTTTGCAGCTTTATCAGCGACTTTATTTAGATTATCTAATAATCCCATAAAAAAACCTCCTGCCTAGCTTTTAACGAGGTTCAGGTCTTGCTCGTAGTTTTAGTTACTTTTTTAATAAATTTATACTTTTAAAAGAAGCGATACGGGAAAATGACAGGGCAGTCCATTTTTTTTCTAACAAGTATCTCAACTCTATTATACATATTGCTTGGGAATCCAAAATGCGCTAAAAATCTATCTATGGAAACTGGTTCGTCATAATCACATTCAGCCATGAAATCATCAAGGCATCCTTCCAAAGAACGACTTCCTCGGTTTTCAATTGCGTTAATAGTGTTCAGTTCCTCAATAACCTCTGAATCACGTTTTCCAAGCTGTAATTCAGCATATTCAAATGAACAACCACTTATCTCACAAAAGAGTGATAAGTCATTTTTGCGTCCACCATGTTCTTCAAAAATATCCCACAGAATCCAAAACGCCTCTTTGTTGGCTCTTTTTTCACTTGGGCTCATTGAGTCATTCTCACAAACTCTCTTATCTTCATATTTTGCATGAACAAATTCATGACAAATCCAAAAAGCAGTAGCAACACTGAAATCAATTGCACATAGCTTATATAACGAACTGATGTTAGCAATTCCGCCATCAAGATTCACATTTTTTACAATATAACCTTTATTCTCAATCCAAGAAATGAGCATTTCTAAAAGTTCTTGTCCTGTCATAAGAACCTCCCTTAATCGTTATTAGGATGATTTTTCTTATATTCTTGAATTTCGTCATAAAAGGCAGCAAGAATATTTGCTTTTGCGCGTTCGGATATTGGTTTTCCTCCAGCAGAAGCCCAACTCCAGTCAATATCATCCGCAGACAGTTCTTTGACAAAGTCAATTGTTTTAGGTTCTTCTCTATCTGTTTTTCTTTCGACAAGATCAGATTTGGAAATGTTGAAATAATTAGCCATCATTTCAATTTTATCAATGCGTGGATAGGTATTGCCTTTTATCCAATCTCGTACAGTAGAATATTTAAAGTTGAGAGCTTCGGATAAGTCGGCGACTGTCATTCCTCGTTTATCAAGCTGCTTTTGTAAATTGTCAGCCATTATTTCTTTATTACCTAAGTCTTTAGTTATCATAATGACATTATATGGTAAAACCGCAAAAAAGTAAAGTAAAAACCAAAAAAAATGCGGAAAAAACCAAAAAAAATATAATTTTTAGTTGACATTGCGGTTTATCCGTGATAAAATACAATCATGGTTATGGTTTAACCGCAAAAAAGAAAGGGGGTCACCTTTGGATAAAGAAAAAGAGAAATACTCTCTAAAAGAGTTGAGAGCTAGAAAAAAATTAACTCAAAAGGAAGCTGCCGAAGAAATTGGCATTACTGAGAACACTTGGGTAAACTGGGAGAGTGGTAAGACATATCCAAACGTAATATCTATAGGGTTGTTAGAAGATTTATTCGAAGTTAGCTTTGCTGAAATGAAATTTTTACCATAAATTGCGGTTTAACCGTAAAACGAATCAAAGAAAGGAAATAACTAAATGAATCAATTAGAAAATACATTAACTTCTCTTGAAGTTGCAGAAATGGTTGGGCGTCGCCATGACCAAGTTATTCGAGATATTCGAAAAATAATCGAGCAATTAGCTGACCACAAAAGTGTGGCGAGCTACTTTACAGAAGACACATACAAAGATAGCACAGGTCGAGAACTTCCCTGCTACCGCCTCACTAAAAAAGGATGTGAACTTTTCTCAACTCGAATGACTGGAGCTAAGGGAACTCAGTTTGCAGTAGCTTACATCGAACGTTTTAACCAAATGGAGCAACACATCAAGCAAGTTCAAATTCCAACAACACAACGGGAGCTTGTTCAACTAGCATTATCTGCTAATGAAGAAACAAACCAACGAATAGATGTAGTTGAAACTAAGATTCAAGAAATTGAAGAAAACAAGTTGATTACTACAGAAGATAAAGGAACCATTGATTCTCATGTTCGTAAAAAAGTAGCCAGTATTTGTCGAGACTTGCGGCTTGACCAACAAGCGAAAAGTTTACTTTTTCAGGATTTAGGCTCAAGCATTAAGCGTTTATTCAATGTCCCTAATCGAGGGCGAATTAAAGACAAAGATTTTTTGAAAGCTCTTGATTTCGTTGATACATGGGAGCCATCATCAGTAACGAAAGCGCAAATTCATCAACTTAGCTTATTTGACGAAACGGCTTAGAAAGGAGCATGAGATATGGCTACAAAACAAACAAACCTGAACCCAACAGTCACTTTTTGGTCAGAAGGGAAGACAAACAGCATGAATCAAGAGCAGTTTGACAATTGGAAAAAGAAAACTCCTTGGCCAAACGATTCTTTAAAAATTTTAGTTGATGCGGCTTTAAGTCGCAAAGAAAGTAAAAAGGAGATTGCATGATATTTAGAATTGTTGACCCTGATACTGGAGAAATTCTTGATAGGGAGTTCTTAGTAGAAAAAGAGGCTATACGGAATTTTAAAATAAAAGCCAAACGCCTGAATGCAGTTATTCGTTAGATAGGAGAAAAAATGCAAAAACAACTAAGCCAATCGAGCTGGAAAACAGTAGCGCAAAAACGTGAGCGAGATTCTATTGAATTAATTCGTGAAATTCGAGGGCTGAGAATCGAAAAAGCTCAAGGGAAGGTATACGAGAAAGACTCAGAGCGGATGCATCGTTTCGATAATTTCAAGTCACCTTTTGCATGGAAATAAAAAAGCCCTCGCAGGCAAATGGAGGTTCTAATGGAACAAGTAAAAACAATTAATCATCTTGGACAAGTAGTTTATCAAGAGTCAGTCGAATTTTATAAAGAAAAACTCTCAGTTTACTCAAAAGATTTTCTTCAAAATTCGCTCATCCCTCAGCTTTATGAATGGTCAAATGCCTATAAAGCAGCGGTTGAGCTTGCAAAATAAAAAAGCCCGCACGGACATGCGGACTAAGACGTGATGTGTCTTTATATATTTTTATACCTAGATTATATCACGTTTCAACAAAAATCAGAAACGGAGAATTTAAAAATGGCAAATGAAATATCAAGTTATTTGAAGCAACCTAATATTATGCAACAACTTTCAGAAACTCTTGGAAGAAATTCAGCTCCATTAGTAACGAGCGCTTTGACGGCTGTTGCAAATAACTATCAACTTAAGGACGCTACACCAGTAAGTGTATATACTTCTCTTATGAAAGCAGCAGCATTAAATTTAACAGTTGACCCTAATCTTGGTTTTGCCTACTTAGTCCCTTATAAAAGAAAATTCAAAGAAAATGGCCAATGGGTAAATGTTACAGAAGCACAATTACAAATTGGATATAAAGGACTTGTGCAATTAGCTTTACGAAGCGGACAAATTAAGTCAGTTAATACTGGAACGATTTATGAATCTGAATTTAAGGGCTATAACAAAATAACTGGAGAATTCACAATTGATGAAACGATTATTCCAGATGAAGACAAAGATGAAGTGGCAGGCTACTTTGCTTATGTTCAACTTGTAAATGGTGGGGAATCTAAGCAATTTTCAAGAAAGAAACAAATTGAACATTTTGCAAAAAAATATAGTAAAGCTTATAGCTATGACCTTGATAATAATAAAAAATCAAGCCCATGGTCCACAGAATTTAATGCTATGGCAGAAAAAACCGTTCTTAAACAAGTTCTTAAATTTGTCCCAATGTCATTAGAAATGCAAGAAGCAGTATCAATCGATGAAAATGATATGAAATGGGCGAAAAGGGTTGATGAAGAGACAGGGCTCGAAATTCCTGACCAACAGCAGATTGAAAACTTTGATAAGGATGATTATGCTGCGAAAAAGATGGAAGAATTAAAAGCTCAAAGTCAAAATAAACAGCCAAAAGAAGTAACAGCGGAGGATTTCTAAAATGAGTGAAGTTATTGAAAACGAAGAAGTAAAAGATATTCAAATTGAGTTTAAGCCGGCTGTTATAAATATTCTTGAAGAAGAAAAATTCAAAGAATCTATTAGTCGAGTCGTTGCAGAATATACTGGTCACGTTCCAAGCGTAGAAAATTTAACGGTTGATAAAAAAACTCGGGCGAGCTTGAATAAACTAATTACTAAGATTGAAACAAGACGTAAAGAGATTAAAAAAACAATTAATGTCCCTTACGCAGAGTTTGAAGGTTGGTACAAAAAAGCGATTGCTCCAATGGAAAAAGTCATTGAAACGATTGATGCAGGAATCAAAAAAATTGAAACTGAGCAAAAAGAAGCAAGAAAAAAAGTTGTTCATGAATTGTTGGTTGAACTGACAACAGACACAGAAGTAGATTCACGAATCTTTGAAAACTTCGTTGATGACTGGGCCAAAGCATCAAACTTTAATGATATTAAACCTAAAAAGCAGCTTATTGATTCTATTACTTATGTTATTGATGGGGAAAAGCAAAAGATTGCTGAATATAAAGCAAATAAAGATACGATTTCAAACTTTTGTTTTGGAAATAATGTCAGTGATACACCATATATTCGGATGCTTGATAGTGGAAAATCTGTCAGTGAAGTAATGTCAGCAATTTCTGAGGACGTTCTTTTTGAAAAACAGCGCAAAGAAGCTGAGGAAAAACGAAAAGAAGCAGAAAGACAAAGACAAGCTGAACTTGAAAAACAGCAGCAAGAATTTGAAACAAGAAAGCTTGAAGCGTCGTTTAACAGCGCTGCTTCAGTATCAACTAAAATCATTCAGAGCGAACCAGAAAAAACAAAATCTAGTCCTGATGAAGAAATTGCTGAAGTTTCTGGAACTGAAATCGTTCAGAAGTATAGAGCGGTAATTGAAATTTGTTTTTCAAGTCTTGAAGAAAAAAATAAATGGAAGCAAGTTATGGTTGATAACGGTTTCGGAGATTTCAAAGCGAAAGAGTTTGGGAAAATTTAATCTATGAGCAGAGCTGGAGTCCTCAAAAATCCTATGCAGCTAGAATTAGAAATAATTCAACTTTAGCAAAGCCACCTTGGGCGGAGGTTTCGTATTTAGTCAGCCTGAGCAAGCTTTCAACTGCTCCCGCTTTTGCGGTAGGAGGTCAAAATGGTATATGACGATTATATGATTAAACGATACATGGAAAAATACGGTTGTGATTACGATACAGCGGTAAAGGTGTTTAATGATGAAACAAATTGAAATAAAAAATAACGGGAAGGAGGGGAAATGAGTAAAAGAATCATTGAAACAAGTTTTTGGACTGATGAAAAAGTCATTGATAATTATTCTCCAGAAGATAAATATTTCATGCTTTATTTGCTGACAAATCCCAAAACAACTGCAATAGGAATATATCCACTGCCAATTAAAATAATTGCTTTTGACATCGGTTATTCAAAAGAGAGCGTTCTGACACTAATTGAAAGATTTGATAAAACTTACAAAAATATTGTGTATGACGCAAAAACTCAAGAAATCGCCGTCTTGAATTCTTTAAAATATACTATCTCAAAAGGTGGAAAACCTGTTGAAGATATGATTAACAGGGAATTAAATGCAGTAAAAAATTCTGATTTAATTGAGAGCGTTTATAAAAATATGTTGGATTGGTGGTCTATTTCGGATAGAAAGTTTGACGAACTTATTAAAAGTTCATTTGAAAAAGAAATTTCTAAAAGAAAAGAAGCAAAAGAAAAGAATGCTAATACTAATGTTAATGCTGATGCTAATGCTAATGCTAATACCGATTCGGTGGACGATTCGTACCACGATTCGTTAAAACCGCATAACAGCAACAACTACGACACTTTTAATTTTTCGAACGAATCGTATAGCGAATCGCCTAACGAATCGTCAAATGAGAAAACTGATTTTCAATACTTAATTGAACTTTATCAAGAAAACTTTGGAATAGTAAAACCAATTCTTTATGATGATTTGAAAGCTGATTTAAAAGATTATGGTCTTGAGTTAATTATTGAAGCAATCAAACGAGCAGTAAAAAGACAACGTGAGTATTCCTATGCACAAGGCATTCTAAAATCTTGGAATCGTTCAGGAATAAAAACACTTGAGCAGGCAAAAGCTGAGGAAGTTAGTTTTCAAAACAAGTCTCAAAATAATCAGAATAAATTTCAGCAGCAAAAGCCAATCAAACCAGCTCCTAATTGGTCAAACCCAAGTTATAAAAACAAAACAACGGCAGAAGATTTAAGAAAATTAGAAGAGCTTCGCCAAGAATCGCTGAGTAAGCTGTCAACAGATAAAAATTAAAGGAGTTTTTATGCCACGTATACCAAAAGCTGCTAGAGCAAAGCAAAAGGATAAACATCGCAAAAAAATTGCAAAGAAAATCAAGCAAAATAAACGTGAAATGGAAAAATGGAATGAAATCATTAAAAGAAAAAGAGTTGATGAGGAGTAAAGGCTCTGAAACGCTTAAAAAATTAAGTGATAAAGACGAACCTTGGTTTCACAAGGATTTTCACAAAAAAATTAAAGAGCTAGGAAAAACCAAAAATGAAAAAAACAAATAAAAAATTAATCACAACAGCAGTAGTCGCAGCAGGAATCTTTGGTTCAGCAACTTTTGGAGCTTATGCAGCTAATGCATGGGCAGGACA
>NZ_JAALEQ010000011.1:0-36593 GCF_011800585.1 Lactococcus sp. EKM203L | reverse complement strand
ACAACTATTATATTCTATCAAACCTACCTAAACTTGTCAAGAATTAACTGTGACTTTTATACCTTTTTTTATCTTACATCCGGAAAATCCCACGGTTGTCATGTTTTATTAAATACATTAATATTCGATTCTTGGTAAATTTAGTTTTCTCTGTTCCGAAATGATTCTGATGAGAACGATAAAGATGACAGAAATAAACAAAGCTAAGTTATGGCTGATTACCGATTGAAGGTATACATATAGAATTCCACCAATAATACATGGTAGGGCATAGATGTTTTCTCTAAAAATCATCGGAACTTGATTTGCAATCACATCGCGTATCATTCCACCACCGACACCTGTCAATACTCCTAAGAATACAATGAAGAAGATATTTTGTGAATAACCATGTGCTATTCCAGCATCAATCCCTAATACAGTAAAAATTCCTAGACCTATGGCATCAGAAACTAAGAGAAGATTATTGTAGAAACGTGCTGCTTTAAAAATACTCAATGCTTCTCTTCTTGATTTAATTATTAGTGCTACAAGCATAGCTACTATTGATGCAATAATCGAAATAACTATAAAAAATGGCGATTTTAATGCTGTAGGAGGTGTTGCTCCTAAGAGTAAATCTCGAAATATCCCACCACCAACTGCTGTTATTACTGACATCACAAGAATACCAAAAATATCTAGTTTATGATTGATCCCCACCACGGTCCCCGAAATAGCGAATGCTACGGTTCCTAAAATTTCCAAAAATAAATAAAAACTGCTAATCACTTCCATATCCCTTTATACTTCACCTTAATAATCTTTTTAATACAATTTATTATACCCTATAATTCTCCAATATAAATAAAAAAGAGACTGATTTTCAACAGTCTCTTTTTCTTTAATCAACGCGGCTAAAATTAGCAACATCTGCGCTGATATTTTCAATAAATTCTTCAAGCGGAATGACTTTTGTTTCTTTTGAGCCATAACGACGAATATTTACACTTCCATCAGCTTGTTCTTGGTCTCCAATAACGATTTGATATGGAATTTTGTGTGTTTGTGATTGACGAATCTTCCAGCCCATTTTTTCATTGGCTTCATCGACAACAACGCGGAAGCCTTTATCTTGAAGTTCACGTTGAATTTTCCAAGCATAATCGGCATGAATTTCATTATTTACTGGAATAATGGTTGCTTGAGTTGGAGCAAGCCATGTTGGGAAAGCACCTTTATAAACTTCGATAAGGTAGGCAATGAAACGTTCAAGTGTTGAGATTACGCCACGGTGAATCATTACTGGGCGATGTTTTTCCCCGTCAGCACCGATATACGAAATGTCAAAGTTTTCAGGATTAAGGAAGTCCAACTGAATAGTTGAAAGTGTTTCTTCATTACCAAGCGCAGTTTTAACTTGAATGTCAAGTTTAGGACCGTAAAATGCTGCTTCTCCTTCTGCTTCAACGTAGTCAAGATTCATGTCATCCATTGTCGCTTTGAGCATTGCTTGAGATTTTTCCCACATTTCATCATCTGGGAAATACTTCACTGTATCTTTAGGGTCACGGTAGCTGAGTCGGAAGCTGTAATCATTGATTCCAAAGTCACGGTACATGTCCATAATCAATTGAAGAATTTTACTAAATTCTTCTTGAACTTGTTCTAACATGACGAAAGTATGACCATCATTCAAAGTCATTTCGCGGACACGTTGAAGTCCTGAGAGTGCTCCTGATTTTTCATAACGGTGCATCATACCAAATTCGGCAATACGAATTGGGAGTTCACGATAAGAGTGGACATGGTGTTTATAGATAGCTATATGGCTCGGACAGTTCATTGGACGAAGTTCCATTTCTTCGCCATCACCCATATCCATTGGTGGATACATATCTTCATGGTAATGTTGCCAGTGACCTGACTGTTTATAAGTATTAAGGTTCATCATGACTGGTGTGATAACGTGTTGATAACCGTTTTTCACTTCTTGGTCAACGACAAAACGTTCAATAATTCGACGAATTGTTGCTCCAGCTGGGAGCCAGTAAGCAGTTCCCGCACCAAGTTCTGCGTCATTAAAGAACAAGTCAAGTTCGCGACCGAGTTTACGGTGGTCACGTTCTTTTGCTTCTTCACGAAGTTTAAGATTTTCTTCTAATTCTTCTTTTGTAAACCAAGCTGTACCGTAAATACGTTGCATCATCTTGTTATCAGAATTACCGCGCCAGTAAGCACCTGCAACGTTGAGAAGGTGGAAAAATTTGATGACACCAGTTGATGGAACGTGTGGGCCGCGGCAAAGGTCAGTATATTCACCTTGAGTATAGATAGTAAGTCCACCTTCATCTTCATTGTGTTCTTCAATGAGTTCGAGTTTGTATGGATCATTTGCAAAAATTTCTTTTGCTTCTTCTTTGCTTACTTCTTTACGTTCTGATTTGAAGTTTTCTTTGACAATTTTCTTCATTTCAGCTTCAATTGTTGCCAAATCATCATTTGAAATTTGACCGGCTTCGTTATCTGTATCGTAATAGAAACCATCTTGAATAGCTGGTCCAACACCCAAGTGAATATCAGGGAAATGGCGTTTTGCTGCTTGAGCAAAAAGGTGAGCAGCTGAATGTCGTAAAATTCCAAGTGCATCTTCATGGTCTGGTGTTACAATTTCAAAGTTGCTATCTTCATTGATTGCTCGAGTGGCATCAATTAATTTTCCGTTGACCTTACCTGCAAGTGTTTTTTTGGCAAGACTAGGTGAGATTGATTTAGCAATTTCAAATGTTGTTACGCCCGCCTCAAATTCTTTTACGTTACCGTCTGGAAATGTTATTTTAATCATTTTATGTGCCTTTCTTTAATCTTTTTTTAGTTGGAAATTACTGACAGAAAAATCCGAATTGCTTGGGAGCAATGAATTACTTGTTAAAGTCTTGTCAATAATTTATGGAAATAAAAAAACGCAAATCTCATCCTATAAAGGACGCTACTTGCGTGTTACCACCTTTGTTCTATTTGCTGACAAAATTCGTTAAGCTCTTTCTAGCAATTATTGCTTACAAAAGTGCTCAATTTCTAGCTATAAAATTGCTGTCAGTAAATTTCTCTTCTTTGACGTAACGTGTCAGAGACGCTTTTCTGTTGTCCAAAAAAGAATTTAACTTACAAAAAGTCTGTAAGTAGTGAGTGGTATTTTTAGCTGCCATTTTCAGGCTCGCATCAACCGCCTGATTTCTTAGAAATTTTCACTAAAAACATGTCTCTTTTTATATTGTAAAGCTTGACCTAAAATTTGTCAAGAAGGAAATAATACTAAATAAAATTACTGACAGCCCAAAATTAAAAGTTCTGTCAGTAATTTTTACTGACGAGTAAAAAAGAACTCAATGAGTTCTTTTTATATTAATGTCTTTGCTCAATATTTTGCTTTGTTTTGTAAGCAAGAAAATCGCGTGCCACATCTTTATCAAAATCATTGAGTTGTTTTATCACTTGGTTTTGAATCGTTTCAATCTCAATTTTTTCAAAAGAGAGCTCAGCAATTACTTTTTCAACGACTTTTGTTACATTATTAGCAATCATATTGGCGTGGAGCGGTTTATCTTTGTATTTACCATTGATTGCAGCTTTGAATACTGCCGTTTGAATGCGGAAGCTATCCCAGTCAACGACATGTCCATTACGTTTGATAACTACTTTATTAACTAATTTTGCTTGCATCAATTTCTCCTTATTTTTTAATCTTCTTACAATACTATTATACCAAATTTTTCGGAATTATTTAAAAGTTTCGACGATTAATACGATATTGAGTAAAGTTACAAAAACTCCTGTTGCTAATAAGAGCCACTTTGTAAACCAAACATTTTTATATTTGCCCATTACTCTTTTAGAACTTGTCAAATAAATTTGCAAAAAGATAGTAATTGGTAATTGGATACTTAAGAAAACCTGTGAATAAATTAAAATATTAAAGGGCGAAGTCACAAAACTTAAAGCGCAAATGGCAATCGTTGCTCCAATTATTGTGATTAAAACACCTAATTTACTATGTGGGTCTTGTGCATCATAAGGTTCTGCAAAGATTCCTGCAAAAATTGACCCACCTGCCATTCCTGCTGTTACCGATGAGGCTACTCCTGCAAAAAGAAAAGCAATCGCAAAAATAATTGCAGCCACTGGACCAAGGAGAGGAACGAGCATTTCTTGTGCTTGATTAATTTCTGTTACAATTCGAGGGAAAAATAAAGCCGCAGCAATGATAATAATTGCAGAATTAATCACCCAGCCTAGAAACATTGAAAAAATTGTATCAAAGAACTCAAAACGCAATTGTCTTTCCATCACCGCTTCATCTTTTAAATTCCACTGACGACTTTGAATAACTTCCGAGTGTAAAAATAGATTATGTGGCATGACAACGGCCCCTAGGGCTGACATGATGATTGGCATTGATTTTGCATCAACAAAAGGAATGACCATTCCTTTTGCTGCTTGTCCCCAATTAATATGTGGAATAATAAAAATTTCTAGTAAAAGTGCAATCCCAATCAAACTTACAAAACCAATAATAACTTTTTCAATTTTAGGATATGAATTACTAAACAAAAACCAGATAACCAAACCAGCTGTTAAAATTGCTCCTACCACAATTGGTAATTTAAAGAGCATTTGCAAAGCTATTGCTCCACCCAAAATTTCAGCAACTGCTGTCGAAATAGAAGCTAAAACTCCCGTTCCCAAAACTGTTCTACTGAGCCAGGGTCTAAGGTATTGGGTCGCATTTTCTGACAAACACTTTCCTGTGACAATCCCTAAGTGGGCCACATTATGCTGGAGAAAAGCCAACATAATTGTTGATAGTGTAATTACCCAAAGTAATTTATAACCAAATTGAGAACCCGCAGCAAGATTGGCAGCCCAATTTCCTGGATCTATAAATCCCACCGCAACAATCAATCCTGGTCCAACATACTTCAAAAAATCAAGGGCTGGATATTTTTTATCTTGTAAAAATCGCCTCATTTTTATCCTTTTCATTTTCACTTCCTTTTGGACAATTATAGCATGCAGCTTTTAAGAGTTCAACTTTACAAAATAAAAAACCGTCAGTAAATTTTACTGACGGTCATTAAAAATGATTGATTATTTGGCAACGATGAAACGGTCTGCATCATCCATGAAAGTTTTTTCGCCAGCAGGTGCTTCGATTGAACCAAATACAAGTTGTCCACGAAGTTTCCAGCTTTCTGGAAGATTCCATTCTTTAGCAACAGCTTCGTCAATCAATGGATTGTAGTGTTGCAAGTTAGCGCCTAAACCTAGTTCAGCAAGAGCAGTCCATACATTTACAGAAATAATTCCTGAACCTTGTTCTGACCAAACTGGGAAGTTATCTGCATAAAGAGCAAATTGTTCTTGAAGATTTTTAACAACTGCTTGGTCTTCAAAGAAAAGAATTGTACCAAAAGCAGCTTTAAATCCATCAAGTTTTGCACGTGTGTTATCCCAAGCTGATTCAGGAACACCTTGTGCTTCCATGGCTGCTTTAAGTTCTGGGGCAACAATTTCATCCCAAAGTTTATCTTGGGCATCACCTGTGAGAATCAAAAGACGTCCAGTTTGTGAATTGAAAGCTGTTGGTGAAAAACGTACAGCTTCTTTAATTGTTTCAATCACTTTTTCTTCATCTTGAACGTTTCTTCCAAGAGCGTAGATTGTGCGACGGTTTTCTAATGATTTAATGAATGACATAATAATTACTTCCTTTTTTGTTTTTATTGTTTACATATGTAATCTTATCAAATAAATTTACACTTGTAAACTATTTTGATTCAAAAAATTACTTTTTTTATAAAATAAAAAAAATCCCTATTTGAAATAGGGATAAATTTATTATTTAGTACCGAACAAACGGTCTCCAGCATCACCAAGACCTGGGACAATATAACCATGTTCATTAAGTTTTTCATCCAAAGCTGCAGTATAAATTTCAATATCTGGATGTGCTTCTTGGAGAGCTTTCACTCCTTCTGGTGCAGCAACAAGACAAACAAATTTAATATTTTCTGCTTTAGCATTTCGTTTTTTAAGAGAATCAACTGCTAAAATTGCTGAACCACCAGTCGCAAGCATTGGGTCAACAAGGAAAATTTGACGGTCAGCAATGTCGGCTGGAAGTTTCACTAAATATTCAACTGGTTTAAGTGTTTCTTCGTCACGATACATTCCGATATGCCCTACACGAGCAGCTGGAATCAATTTCAAAATTCCGTCTACCATCCCAATACCAGCACGCAAGATTGGTACAATCGCTAATTTTTTACCTGCGATTTGTTTAACCGTCGTTTTTTGAACGGGTGTTTCGATTTCGACATCTTCAAGGGGTAAATCTCTTGATACTTCGTAGGCCATGAGCATTCCAATTTCATCAACAAGTTCACGGAATTCTTTTGTCGATGCCTCTTTACGACGCAAGATTGAGAGTTTGTGTTGAATCAATGGATGTTCTACGACTTGAAATTTTGACATTTTGATTTTCCTTTCGCTAGATCCCTTTGCTAAGCAAAGTTCAGATTTGTAAACTGCCTTTAAAAGGCAATTTTGCTAATTTTAGGCAAAATTTTTTAGAGCCTAGCAAGTTCGCTATTCTCTAAAAGCATTTTTTCTATTTTACCACTTTTTTGGTCTTTTTGGGAGGAATAAGATGAAATTTAAAAAAATTTAAATTTTTCGTCTTTTATTCTTTATTTTTTCTTAATTATCATATTTTTTCAAGACCATTTTAATTAAAAATGGTGCTAATACAGTTGCTAAAATAATCACGATAACCAGCTCCGAATAAACTTCATCTGTAATAATGGCACTCGTCAGACCAATTTGAGCCACAATCAGGGCCATTTCTCCTCGTGAAATCATTCCTGTTCCAATCAACATACTCTCACCAGTACTTAATTTACTTGCTTTTCCAACAAAATAGGCGGGGATAAATTTTGTCAAAATTGCTAAGAAGGTAAAGAGTAAAATTATCCAAGGATGATGAATTAAACTATCGAATTGAACAGATATGGCGATAAGTACAAAGAATACTGGGATAAAAATAACATAACCGATTGCTGAAGTATATTCTTCAATCTTATGACTTACTTCTGTTTGTGAAATAGCAAGTCCTGCAAAGAAACTACCTATTACCGCTGACATTCCTACGCTATCAGCAAGTAGACTTAAGCCCAAACAAATAATCAAGGCAACAATCGTATTTTTGTTGGCAATGGGTAGTTTTTGGACGAATTTCCAAAATCTTGGAATAAGCTTATGCACAAGAAATAAAAAGGCAAAAAAGAGAAGTTCAAGCAAAAATTGGATGAAAAGATGAGAACCAGAACCACCATTTTTAAAACTAGTAAAAATTGATAAAATCAATACAGCTAAAATATCATCAACAACTGCTGCTCCTAGAATAATCGAACCTGCACGTGTACTGAGTTTACCATATTCTTGTAAGACTTCAACCGTAATCGACACTGAGGTCGCAGCGAAAACAATTCCATAAAAGAAACTGGTCGATATTCCGTAACCAAAGCCAAAAGCAACAAGTCCAAAGGCAATTAATGGCACAATTACACCACCAACTGCAACGAGCATTGATGCTTTAAAATTTTTCTTTAGAACAGTTAAATCACTCTCAATTCCCGCTAAGAACATGAGTAAGATAACCCCAATCTCAGACATTACTTCTAGAACATGACCGCTATGAACCAAGCCTAAAACTGATGGAGCAATCAAAATCCCAACAAGCATTTGTCCAACGACAGCTGGAATTTTAAGGCGTCTTGAAACAAGAGTAGCAATTAAAGAGGCAATTAAAACAATTGTGAGTTGTAAAATATCATTCATAAGTTGATTTTAACATATTTTTCATTCTTAAAAACACATTTTCGACTAAAATCCTTAAATTTTGAATGTTTCTACGAGTCGTTTGCTTGCTTCTTCAATCAATGAGAAAGGTGCAGCAGCATTTAATCTGGCATGCGCTTGTCCAGCTTTTCCAAAGCTTATTCCTTTATTTAGAATCACACCTGCCTCTTCTGCTAATTTTTCATCCAATACCTTATCTTCTAATTGATATTCAGAAAAATCAAGCCAAATTAAATAGGTTCCTTGAGGTTTCATTACTTTGATTTTTGTTTTTTGATGAAGTTCTGACTCAATATAAGTGATATTTTTTTCAAGCACATTTTTGAGTTCATTTAACCATTCACTTCCATTTTCATAAGCAACTTTGGTGGCTAGCATTCCTAAAGTGCTAATTTCTTGTTGATTATTTGCTAGTCTTCTTTGCAAGTATTTTTCACGTAAATCTTGGTTTTCAATAATTGCATAAGCGCATTTCACACCAGCAATGTTAAAACTTTTAGTGGCAGAAGATAAAACAACTGAAAAATCTTTGAAGTCTTCTGAAAGAGTGTTAAAGGTCTGATGCTGATGACCAAACAATGTTAAATCTTGATGAATTTCATCAGAAACGACAATCACATTATGCTTTTTACAAATTTGGCCAAGTTTTATCAGTTCTTCTTTCGTCCACACGCGCCCACCAGGATTGTGGGGGTTACAAAGAATATATAATTTCACGGAATTTTCAACAATTTCTTTTTCAAAAACTTCAAAATCAATTAGAAATTCCCCACTTTTTTCAATCAGTTTATTTTCAATTAGCTTTCGATTATTTAGCTTAACTGTTCTGGCAAACGGGGGATAAACAGGTGTGTTTATTAAAACAGCATCATTTTCTTTGGTCAATGCTTGAATGGCCAGACCAATTCCTGGAACAACTCCTTCAACCAAAATTAAAGCTTCTTTAGAAAAGTCATACTGATGTTGATTTTTTTCCCAATTTTGAATGCTTTTAATTAAATCTTCTTCAACATAAGCATATCCATAAACTCCATAGTCTGCGTAATCATGGATACTTTGTTTTATTTCTGGTAAGGCAAGAAAATCCATATCAGCCACCCACAATGGAAGTTTATGAGGATTCTCTTTTATTTCTTGCCATTTTACAGAATTGTGGTCAAGTCGATTTGGAATGGTTGTAAAATCATATTTTGTCATTTTTATACTCTCTTTTTTCTTTTCATCATAGGATAACTGTCACTGCTTTAACAGTTTACAGATATGCTAGTAGTTCCATCAGTAAAAAATTTACTGACAGAACATATTTTAGCACTTATGGATACGCTGGTAGTCTCATCATAGGATAGCCGTTGGCGTTTCGCTTTAGCGGATAGACAAAACGGACAGCATAGCACGCAGTGCGTAGATAGCCTTTACGGATATGCTAGTTTGTTCATCAGTAATTTTTTAATTTTCTAAAGCTTCTTTGAGGTCTTCTATTAAATCGCGAACATCTTCTATCCCAATCGAAAGGCGAAGCAAATCATCTGTTAAACCATAACTTTCTCTAATCTCAAGTGGAATATCATGGTGAGTTTGCGCTGTTGGATAAGTGATTAAAGATTCAACACCTCCTAAGCTTTCAGCAAATGTAAAAACGCTCAAGTGATTTAAAATAGCAGGAATTTTGTTTTTGTCAGTAACTTTTAGAGAAATCATGCCACCTAATCCTGGGTAAAGTACTTCTTTTACTGACGGAAGTTTTTTTAGGAAAGTCACAATTTTTTGGGCATTTTTAGTTGCCCTCTCCATTCTGAGGCTTAAAGTTTTCAAGCCTCGCATGACAAGATAGCTATCAAACGGAGAAAGAACTGCTCCTGTAGTATTGAGCTGATATAATAATCTTTCATAAAGATCTTCATCATAAACAATGACCGCTCCAGCCAAGACGTCATTATGTCCTGATAAATATTTTGTTGCCGAATGAATCACTAAATCCGCACCCAATTCTAATGGTTTTTGATAAATTGGGGTATAAAAAGTATTGTCAACAATCACTTTTGCATGATATGCCTGTGCTTTATTGGCGATTTTTTCAATATTATATTTAACCATCATTGGATTTGTCGGTGTTTCAATATAAACAATATCAGTATTTTCATCTATTAGCTCAAGCATTTCTTTTTCAGTTTTAGCATAGGAAAAGTAAAATCGCCCCTCTTTTTCTTGTTCATCGAACCAGCGAAATGAACCTCCATACAAATCTCGACTGGCAACGATTTTGGAACCGACTGGAAAAACTGAAAAGGCCAAGACAATTGCAGCCATTCCTGACGAAGTTGCTAGAGCAAATTGTCCTGATTCAATTGAAGCAAGTGCTTCTTCCAAGGTTGCTCTTGTTGGATTTTTGGTTCTGGTGTAATCAAAGCCAGTCGATTGACCAAATTCTGGATGTTGATAGGTCGTTGAAAAATGCAAAGGACTAACTAAAGCTCCCGTTGCCTCATCTTGATGAATTCCGACTTGCGCCAATAAAGTATCTAATCTTTTATCCATAAATTTCCTCATTTTTTAACTCATTATTTTTTACTTTTACTCTTTTTGATTAAAATCATAATTTTCTTCATTCAAATGTTGACTCAGACGTTCTCCTAGATAAGGCGTTCCTTGATAAACCGCATAATTCAACCAATTTGAAAAAAAGAGGGAAGCTGCTGAAGCCCAAGTGCTTTTTGGCTTATTTTTATCATCATTTTCTGGAAAATAATTTTGGGGAAGATTGGGTTTCAGTCCTTCTTCTTTATCTCTCTCATATTCCCAAGCTAAAGTTTCACGGTCATATTCTAAATGGCCAAAAAGGTAAATTTCACGCAAATTTTTCTTCGCTAAAATTGAAAATCCGGTTTCTTTGGAGCTTGACAAGACTTCCAAATCAGGTACTTTTTTTATTTCTGATGGATTTGATTGGGTATATCGCGATTGTGGATAATTAAAAAAATCATCAAATCCTCTAAATAATGGATTTTTAGGTTGCTCTACTGAGCTTTTGTAAATACCACACAATTTTTGCGGAAGATTTTCTTTAGTTACACCATAGCGAGCATAAAGTGCCGCTTGTGCCCCCCAACAAATATGCAGACTTGAATAGACATGGCTTTTAGACCAGTCAATAATTTTCAAAAGCTCACTCCAATAGTCCACTTCTTCAAAGTTTAACTGCTCAACCGGAGCTCCTGTGACAATTAATCCGTCGTAATATTGACTATTAATCTCAGAAAAAGATTTATAGAAGGAATCTAAATGCCCTTGTTTCGTATTTTTAAAATCATGAGAAGTCATATATAAAAATTCAACATTAATTTGTAATGGAGTGTTCGATAGTAATCGTAAAATTTGTCTTTCAGTTATTAATTTACGCGGCATGAGATTGACCACCAGCAAATTTAAAGGGCGAATATTTTGATTCTTCGCTCGTTCATCATTCATAACAAAAATATTATCCGCTCGCAAATCATCAATTGCGGGCAGACCTTCAATCACTTTTACCGGCATAAATTACTCAACTTTCAAATAGAATTAGACTCAATTATAGCCCTTCGTGATTTTTTTGCAATAGTCTCGCATTTTAATTCTGTGATGGTCTAATTTAAAATTTTTAATCTTATAATAAAACTTGCCTATGGCAAGTCTCATTTTGTATTTTATTTATTTATTTATTTATAATTCGAGCAATGATTTTATCATAGATTACTCTCATTTCTTTTTCTGAGGATTTTTCGGAAAATTTTTCTAGGGGAATCCAGGCTAATCCCCCTGTTTCATCCGTATTCTTTTGAAGTGAATCACTTTCCTTTGCTTCAAATAAAAAAGTAACATTAAGATGAATATGAGCACTGACATAACCATATTTTCTGTGATGATGTCCAAAAACAGGTAAGGCTTCAATTGAAATTGGCATTTCTGAAAGTTTTTTGAAAGATCGCAGTCCCGTTTCTTCTTGAACTTCTTTTACCGCTACAGCTAATAAGTCAGCATTGCCATCAGCATGGCCGCCTACCCAACCCCAACTTTGATAAATCTTATGATAAATTCCTAAAATTTTATCATGACTTTCATTCAAAACAAATGCACTTGCTGTAAAATGTGCAATAGAAGACCGATTCAAATTTTTTTCATCAGCTGCAAAATCTTGAAAAACTTTAAAATCTGTTTTTTCTTGCTGACCTTCTGGTACAAAATTCTCTAATAATTTTTCTATTTGATTTTTCATTTTTCACCTCACAAAATTATTACAATGATACTCATTAAAATTAAAGAAATAAACATGGATAAACTTATTGTCAATCCAGCTAAGGCCTTATCATTTCCAAGTTCTATAGCCTGAATCATATGTAAAAAGGACATTGGGCAAAAGAAGATTAATAAAAGAATTTCTTTTATTATAGCTGGAAATGGAAGGAAAAAATAAACCAAACTAGCTAAAATAAAGGCTAGTAAATAGCGCCAAGTCAATATTTTTAAGACAAGTTTTAATTTTCCCTTTGGCAGACGAAATTCCATAAAAAGCCCAATCGTAAAGATAGATAAAAGAGTATTAGCATTTGCTAAGGGGCGAATTGGAATCAGCCATTCATCCGGAAAAGATAGGCCGAAAATTGCTAAAATAAACATAAAAATATAAACAACAAAGGGTGGATTACGAAATAAGACGCCAAATATTTCTTGTAAGATAAAGCCGTGTTTTTTTCTACCACTTGAAAGTTCAACAATTGCTTGAGTAGTCCCTGTCACCATTAATGAATTTCCCATGTCAAACATGGCAAGAAATGGAATTGCTGCTGGAAAAAAACTAGAAACAAAAGGAATTGAAAAATTTCCGATATTATAACCTGACAAATCAAACATATAAAGTCCACGTTCTTCAACAGTAGCTTTTCGTCCAATAAATTTTCCTAGAAAAACTAAAAGAAGATTGAAAAAAAGTCCCATAAACATCAAGATAAAAAAAATATTAGAGAGTTTCGTATGATTGACTCCAATTAAAATTGTTGCTGGCAAGGTTAGATAAACAACCATTTTTGAAGTTAATGCTCCGTCTTTTTGATGAAGAATTCTAATTTTCTTTAGTAGGAGAGCTAAAAATAAAACAAGCATGATACTCAAGGCGTTGAGAAGAATTGTAGTCATTATTTTACTTTCTGTCAGTCGTTTTTTATTCTGTCAGTAATTTTGTAACTCCTAAGTTTACTGACAGCCTATCTCAATTAATTCTAGCATTTTTTTAAGCAAAAACTCCCGTAAAAATACGAGAGTCTTTTTTGATTATTTAATTTCAATGGTATATTCACAAGAAAATTTTCCTTCTGGTGCCAATTGATTGATTCCAAATTTGTTGGTAATATCTCCATCAGTATTTTCATCATCTGCAATTCCACACCAAGGTTCGATACAAACAAAGGGTGCTTCATTTGGATAAGGTGACCATAAACCAAAATAAGGCATATTTTTCCATGTTAGGCTGACTTCGTGGTCATCTAATTTATTGGTCAATGAAACTTTCATCTCCTTTGATGAGGTATAAACTAAAGCATCTTTATCAAAAAGTGCTCTTGTTAACGGAAGTTGACTGACTTGACTTTCAACTCTTTCGTCTAGTTTCAAAGTTCCTGACGGTGGATCAAGTGGGATAAATGTCCGCTTTTCATCTGGTGAAATTATTAATTGGTAATCTTCAAAAGTTCCATTTTTTAAAGGAACATTGAAAGCTGGGTGAGCCCCTACGCCAAAAGACATGAATTTTTCATCTTCATTTTTCACTTCATAACGAACTCTAATTTTATTGTCTACTAGTTTATAAGAAACACGGAAAACAAAATGAAAGGGATAGTGATTTAAGCTATCTTCATTGTCACGAAGTTCAAAAACAAGTTCATCAGCTGATTTCTTAATTAATTCAAAGTCATTATCACGTGCAAAACCGTGTCCGCCCATTTTATAAGTTTTGTCATTATAGCGATATTCCCCATTTTTCAATTTCCCTACGATTGGAAAGAGAACTGGAGCATGACGGCCCCAAAATTTTGCATCTGCTTGCCACAAATATTCAATATCATCATGTTGAATAGAATGCATTTCTGCTCCAAAAGTATCCACAACAACATTTAAGTGGTCATTTTTTAAAGTGTAATTCATAAAAAACTCCTTATATTTTTTTAACTTCCTCTATTTTACCATTTTTACTAACAAAAATTTCTGTCAGTAAAAAAATGTACGCCACACTTCAGAATGTTGACAAAGTACTTTCCACAAAAAATCAAAAAGTTAAATTATGACTCAAATGTCTGTGGAAATAGACAAAAGAGGAGCCGCTTGGGCTCCCCTTTTAACAACCCACTCGACTGCGAGAGTGGAGAGCCTAGCATGAAGTGCGAAGCTGTTCCACACCAAATTGTTCAAATTTAGGTGCAAAACAGCTTTTTTATTCACTTGAACCATGCGCCACGGTTTAATCTTTTCTTGGTTTATAAAAATTACGATTAGATAAAGCCCAAACGCGTTGACTAAATTGACCTGGGTCAAGCGTTTGAGTCGCCGTAGTCATCATCATCATATTGGCATCCATAACATCAATTTGATGAATCATTTCTGCTTCCATAATTTGCGGACGAACAGGGCTACCATATTCCAACTCACCATGATGACTCAACAAACAATGACGAAGCATTAATAAATCTTCATTGTCATCATCAAAGCCAAGTTCAATGGCGGCTTTACTCACTTCTTCATCAATCAAAACAATGTGCCCAAGCAAATTTCCGCGCAAAGTATAAGAAGTATTTTCCGCACCTGTAAACTCTAAACATTTTGCCATATCATGCAGTAAAACACCGGCAAACATCAAATTTTCGTTGAGTTGTGGATAAACTTCGCAAACTTTTTCTGCTAATTGAAGCATGGTGGTTGTATGGAAAGCAAGACCTCCTTCAAAAGCATGGTGATTAGTTTTTGCAGCAGGAAATTCATAAAATTCTTTATCAAATTTTTTCAAAATCGTTCGTACAATTCGATTTAAAGTCGCATTTTCAATACGGAAGACGATTGATTGAACATATTCACGTAGATCTTTTTCTTGAACAGGAGAACTTTCTCGGTAATCATGAGGTTGATTAGGTTCACTATCTGTCGCCAAACGTAATTGTATTTTATTGACTTGAGGCATTCCATTATAAAGTTCTTTGAGAGCCTTCATATGTACGACACGTCCAGCTCTAAATTGTTCAACCGCTTTAGGATTGGCATCCCAAATATTTCCGTTGATTGTTCCTGTTCGGTCTTGAAAACTTAAAGCTAAAAAGTCTTTTCCTGCACGAGTTTGACGTAATTCAACTGATTTAATCAGATAAAACCCTTCAAAAAATTCGCCAATTTCTAAGTTTTTAATGAGCACCATGTTTTCTCCTTTAAGATGTGAGAACGAGCATTCAGAAGTGATGAAAATTGTGGTTCTGAATATAATCCAGTTCCTATTTCACACGCTTCTACGAGCCCGAACTCAGTTAAATTAATTTGCAGGGGCGCTTCATTTCACCAAAGAAATAAATGTTTTTCTTTCTTACGTCCCACTTTTATATGTTAATTTTTTACCGCTTTTAAGAGCGACTTTCTTAGATATCGAACCTAAACTAGAAAGAGAAGTTTATTCATTATCTATCCCTAGAAGTTCACTACTTTTACTATTATCAATTTCATTGATATTCCGTAATTTCCGATTCATCACATTTGTTCTTGTGGTGATTAGATTGCTAATCTCTTTTTCAGATTGTTGCAGACGTTCTTGAACTTTTTTCAGTGAACCTTCAAACTTACCAAATTCTGTTTTGACAGCACCTAGTAGCTCATAAACTTCAGCTGATTTTTGTTCGATTTGCAAAGTTTTAAAGCCCATTTGCAAACTGTTCAAGACGGCTGTCATTGTCGTTGGACCTGTCACATTGACCTTGTAATCACGACTGATTTGTTCATAAAGTTCAGGGTTATTGACCACTTCCATAAACAGCCCTTCAGTTGGTAAAAACATGATGGCAAAATCTGTTGTTTTTGGTGGAACAATATATTTTTCACTGATTGATTTGGCTTGAGCTTTGACGGCATTAAACAATGCTTTTCTTGTCTTATCAATTTCCAGACTGTCATTTGATTCTAAAGCCATTTGCAAGCGTTGATAATCTTCCATCGGGAATTTTGAGTCAATTGGTAATAAAAGCTCTGAATCATCAGATTTTCCAGGTAAAATCAAAGCATAATCAACTGCATTGCCCCCTTGGATATTGACTTGTTCACGGTATTGACTACTTGTAAACATTTGCTCTAAAATTCGGCCTAACTGAATTTCACCAACAATCCCACGTGTTTTAACACCGGTCATTACCTTTTGTAAGCTGTCCACATCGCTGGCAAGATTTCTCATTTCACCCAAGCCCTCTTCCACATTTTTCAAATGTAAAGTTACCTGTTCAAAGGATTGCGAAATTCTGCGATTTAATGTTTCTTGCAATTTTTCATCGACCGTTTCTTGAATCTGACTCAATCTTTTATCATTTGAATCTTGTAATTCTTTAAATTTATGGTCAAATTTGGCGGTAATTGACTCTGTCAGTTCTGACAGTTTACTAACCGTTCTATCAGTAGATTCTACCAAACTTACAGAAATTTTTTCTAATTTTTGCTCATTTGAGTTTTGTAAATCTTTAAACTGCCAATCAAACTTACTATTGATATTTTCTGTCAGTGCCGAAAAATCATTATTGACTGAACGTAAACTACTAGAAAGTTCCTGCCTATTTTGCGCAAGTTGCTGGTTAATATCTGAGCGCATTTCCGATAAATTTTGATTAAGATAATTTAACTGATGACTCGTATTTCCTTTGTCAGTTTTTTTGAAAAAATTGGCAAGGGACAGTAAAATCAAAAGTATAAGTAATATAATAATTATGACTTCCATCTTGATTTTTTATTTTCCTACTTTTTCTAAAATTTCTTTAACTACAAGTTCTAGATTTTGTTGATTATTAATTTTTTCACTATCTGGTAGTGTATCAAAAAATGTCAGTTCTTCTTCTAAATGAGATAAGCCCCATTTTTTTAAAGCATCATTTCTTAAATTAAGACGCCTTATTAGTTCCTCTTTAGAAACTTCAAGTAAAAACCGATGAACTTCGATATTTCGCACTTCTAGTGATTTAAAAATCTCCTCAAAACAAAACTTCATATGTAGGGTCATTGGTACAATAATGGTTCCTGAATATTCTCTATTTAACTTTTCAAGAATCTGAACATTCCAAGTCTGCCATTCTTGATATTTTTGGAAATCATCTTTTTGAATTTCTTTTGGCAAATTTTTTCTAAAAAAATCTCCGATTTCCTCTGGATCATAAATCCATGAGGGAAAAATACGTTCATGCAAGAGTTCAGCAATAGTTGTCTTTCCCGAACCATATGCACCATTTAACCAAATAATCATAGTTTTTCCATTAGTTCTTCTTTTAATTTATTAATATTTACTTCAACTTCACCTTTAAAAATAAATGACCCTGCAACAAAAACATTAGCTCCGGCAGCTTTAGCAACTTTAATTGTTTGGTCATCAATTCCACCATCAACTTCGATTTCAAAATCAAGCTTTTTATCAGCTCGAATTTGAGCGAGTTCACGAACTTTATCCATCATTTCAGGAATAAATTTTTGACCTCCAAAACCAGGATTGACTGTCATTACTAAGACCATATCCACAAGTGGTAAAACAGTTTTAATCGCCTCTACAGGAGTTCCAGGATTAATAACTACCGAAGCTTTCATGCCGGCATTCTTAATTTTTTGAAGTGCTCCGTGAATATGATGAGTTGCTTCAACATGAATACTCATGCTATCAGCTCCTGCCTTTGCAAAATCCTCCACATATTTTTCAGGATTTTCAACCATCATGTGAACATCGAAAAATAAATGAGTTTGTGCGCGAAGTGCCGAAACAACGCCAGCTCCAAAGGTTAAATTATCCACAAAATGTCCGTCCATTACGTCAATATGTACAAGGTCAGCTCCAGCAGATTCTAAACGTTTCACATCTCTTGCAAAATTTCCAAAGTCTGCTGACAAAATTGATGGAGCAATTTTATTTTTCATTTCTATCCTCTCTCTAAATAACTTGAATTAGTAATTTATCTTTTGAAACTAAAAACACTTATTCACCACTATTTTCTGATGAATCATCATGAAGTTCTTCTTTAATAATTGTTTTCCAAGATTCACCCTCACGTTTATGCTCTACAACTGTTGCCGCACGAACTCCAAGCATAATTGCTAAGCCTAAAGCAATGACTGTCAAGAAATTCATCACAAAGGCCAGACTTCCACTTTTGAAGACAAACATTTCTAAAATTTGGCAAATAAGCGCAAAAATAACCGCTAAAAAGGCTTCTGTTTTCAATCGTTTTTTCATTTTTCTTTGTCCTGTGAACTCTCTAAATCTTTTTTATCCTCTTTGGGCTGATTAGTTAATCCAAAAAAGACACGGTTTAACCAAAAAATAACAAAGAAAGTTGCAATAACCAAGAGGATAAATACAATAATCATCATTGTTTTTGACAAATCATTTTTAAAATAAATCGCTAAAATCCATGCTAAAACAAGGGCGAAAAAACCAGCTTGTTTTAACCAAATATTATCTTTAGCCCTGTTTTTTTCGTTTTTTCTCATAAGTTTCCCTCGTGTGATTAATTTCATCTAAAATCTGTAAATAATTATCATAGCGGCTCTCTAAAATTTCATGATTTTCTAGTGCCAGCTTGACTGCACAGCTGGGTTCATGCGTATGTGTACATTCGCGAAACTTGCAATCATGACTGATTCTTAAAATTTCAGGAAAAGCAGCATTTAAATCCGGCTGATTCGTCACTTCATAGTCTAGACTAGAAAATCCCGGTGTGTCAGCAATTAAGCCACCAGCCAATTCAAAAAATTCAACATGACGTGTCGTATGACGCCCACGTCCCAGTTTTTCTGAAGTTTCTCCCGTTGCCAGTTGCATTTCTGGTGCAATTTTATTTAGCAAAGTAGTCTTACCAGCGCCAGTTTGACCCATAAAGACAGTTACTTTTCCCGCTAAATTACTGACCAAATGCTCAGCATCAAAAAAAACATCATAACCAATTTGTTCATAATCACTTTTTATCTGTTCATAATCTGTCAGCTGATTAAAAGTTTTTTTATTCTTATCTGAGCCTTCCTGCATCTCTGTCAGTAAATCCAACTTAGAAATGTAAATCATCGGGTGAATATTTTTATGCTCTAAAAAAACCAAAAAGCGGTCTAATAAATTCAAACTAAAATTTGGGCTCACTGTTGACATAATAATCACAGCTTGATCAATATTAGCAATAGATGGTCGAATTAAAGAATTTTTTCGCTCACCAATTTTTAAAATATAACCTTCTGAATTTTCCTCAGTAGAAAATTCAACAAAATCTCCCACAACAGGTTTCATTCCTTTTTTTCTGAAATTACCACGCGCACGCGTCTGATAAACTTCACCTTCTGATTCTACATCATAAAAGCCTGCCAAAGATTTGACAATACGTCCATTTTTTATCATGTTCTCATTATACCAAAAAAAGGCTTCACTGTAAGCCTTTCATTATTTTTTAAAGTTTATTAACTCAAAACAGTGATTTGAATATTTTTCCGTCCCCAAGCAATTGCTTGGTCATTAGTTGGAAAATGGACATCAATGATATTCCCAATAATTGCTCCCCCAGTATCACCAGCAATTGCAATTCCATATCCTGGAACTTCAACAAGAGAATTCAAAGGAATAACACTTGGGTCAACCGCAATACAAATTGGATTTTTACTTAAATCAATTCCCGTTGCTGTAATCCCATTCAAAGCATAAGCCGTTGCTTCTACATTTAAAGTACGACCACCAGAAGTTGTTGTAGATGAGCCATTGTTAGCACCATCCGTTCCTTTATCGCTTGAAGCCTGTGAACTTTGAGAACTTGATGAGCTTGAGTTTTGAGTACTTGACGAACTTGATGAAGTCTTAGCCTTCTCTTGCTCCGCTTTAGCTTTAACCTCAGCTACCGATTTAGCCAATGCTTCATCGCGAGCTTTTTGTTCTGCTGCTGCTTTCTCTTGCATTTCACTCAAAAGTTGTTTATTAGAACTAATTTTATCCTTAAGCGATGAAATACTACTTTGCAAGCTATCTACTTGTCCTTGATAGTCATTTTGGTTTTTCACAAGAGATTCTTGCGTTTCTTCCAATTTAACTTTCATTGTTTTAAGTGAAGCTTCTTTTTCTATCAAAGATTTAGCTTGGTCAGCCTCGGCTGTCAAAACAACATTCAGATTGGTCAAACGTGTAATCATCTCTGAGAGATTTTTTGATGACGCAACGACATCAATATATGAGAACGTGGCCCCACCATTTGATTGTACTGCTCGCATTTGTTTTGCGACAGAAGCCTTGAGTTGAACAATATCATTTTCAGTTTCAGCAATTTTGCCTTCATATTCTGTGATTTTGCTCTTTGACTGCTTAACTTTTTCTTGAGCTTCTTGCGCTTGACTATAAATCTTATTTGCCTGCGCTAATTTGCTATCGAGTTCTGTTTGGAAGTTTGTAAGTTCTTGGTTGACTTCCGTTTGAGAGCTCTCAGCATTTACCTTTGTTACTCCTAAGAGATTAGATGGTAGTACTGACAAAATCATCAGTAAAGCTCCCACAAGTATTCCAACTTGTTTTATTTTTTTAGGAATTAAATTCTTCATACTTTGTCTATTCTAACATATCCCCTCAGGATTTTAATTGCAATATCTTTACTAAGATTAACATAATTTTAAAATAAATACAAAACGACACTTCCACAAGAGCCTTTTGATTTACTGAAAGCAAATTTTCATTCGCTTCTTTATTATTTATTTGCAAAAAAATCTCTATCAGTAAAATACCAATAGAGATTTTTACTGACAGTTTTTTTGTCAGTACTTTTTCAAATTAACGGATTTCTATATCCAATTTTTCCACAAGATTTTTTGTAATTTTATTGACCGCAGCCGTAATTTCATCATCTGTCATTGTATTTTCAACAGGTTGGAAAGTGAGACTGTAAGCCATTGATTTCTTACCAGCCGGTAAGTTTTTGCCTTGATAAATATCAAATAACTCAACTTGGCTAAGTGTTTTGACACGACTTGATTTAATGACAGAAACAATTTGTGCATGTGTCACTTCAGCATCAATCAAAAGTGCGATATCACGGTGAACAGCTTGAACTTTCGGAATGTCAGTAAAGATAGTTTGAGCTGGTAATTCTTCAAGCATCACTTGCATATCAAGACCAGCAACATAAGTTTCTGCAATATCGTATTTTTTAGCTGTCGCCGGATGAATTTGTCCTACAAAACCAGCCACACGACCATTAATTTTAATGACAGCAGTCCGTCCTGGGTGCATCGCTGCTTGATTATTGCTTGGAATAAATTCTACTTCTTTGTATGCTTCGAGAAGGTTTTCCACAATTCCCTTAGCATAGTAGAAATCAACAGGAACAGCTTGCCCATTATATGATTTATCCACAACATTTCCAGAAATAGCAAAAGCAAGGTTTGGTACTTCTATCGGACGAATATCATCTGGATTTGGTAAGAAAATATTGCCAATTTCATAAATTGCCACATCAGCATTTTTACGATTCTGATTGTAATTTACAATATCCAAAAGTCCTGGAATCATGTTTGCACGAAGTGTTTGACGATCTTCGGTCATTGGCATCATAAGCGTTGTTGTTTCAAGCTGACCCACAAATTCAGTTGCTTTTTCTGGAGTTACAAGCGAATAACCAATAACTTCATTAAGCCCTGAACTTTCGAGACCTGTTCGCACCGTACGACGGAATTTTTGCATTTGAGTCAATTCACCAGCATTTTGTGAGGAAGGCAAAGTACTTGGCAAATTATCATAGCCATAAATACGAGCTACTTCTTCAACTAAATCAGCTTCAATATGAATATCCCAACGACGTGATGGGATTTCACAAGTAAATTTTTCACCCTCAACTTCAACCCCAAAGCCAAGTTGAACAAAAATTTTTTCCACAGTCTCAAGAGATAAATCTGTTCCCAAAGCACTATTAACACGACTCAAAGTAATTGATACTTTTGGAAAAATAGGTTGATAATCATTTGATTCAACAACACCTGAAAGAACTTTTCCACCAGCCAATTCAACTATCATTGCTGCTGCAAAATCAAGTGCCTCACGAACCGTTCCTTCATTAATTCCTTTTTCAAAACGACTTGATGCTTCCGAACGCAAAGCAAATTTTTGAGAAGTTTTACGAATTGAAGTCCCATCAAATAGAGCCGCTTCAAGGGCAACACTTGTTGTTTCGTCAGTAATTTCACTATCAGCGCCACCCATAACACCACCAAGCGCTACAGGAAGTCCATTTGCGGTAACCACAATATCAGAATCATCTAATTCACGTTCAACATGGTCTAAGGTTGTCATTTTTTCACCAGCCTTAGCTTGACGAACCAAAATTTCATCAGAACCAAATTTAGAAAAATCAAAACTATGCAAAGGTTGACCAAAAGCCATCAAAACATAATTCGTCACATCCACTACATTGTTGATTGGTTTCACACCAGCATTCATCAAACGGTTTTGCAACCATTGTGGTGATTTAGCAATCTTAACCCCTTCAATCAAACGAATTTTATATGTTGGAACCTTATCTGTTTCAACTTTTACTGCAATTTTACTTGCTGCTGATTCAGAAGCTTCTACTAAATCTTTCTTTTCTAATTGAACTGGTAAACCATAAATAGCACCAACTTCCCAAGCTGCCCCATGCATTGACAAAGCATCCGCACGGTTTGGTGTAATTGATAATTCAATGATTTCATCATCCATATCAAGATAAGAGAAAATACTATCACCAACTTTAGCATCCGCTGGCATTTCAAAAATACCATCCTCATGCTTCATTGGATTAATTTTTTCATCAATCCCAATTTCATCAAGCGCACAGAGCATCCCGAGAGATTCAACTCCTCGAATTTTACCTTTTTTGATTTTATAATTATCAGCAATTCGAGCACCCACAAGTGCTACAATTACTTTCATACCCACACGAACATTTGGCGCACCACAAACAATTTGCAATGATTCTTCAGCTCCAACATTCACTTGTGTGATGTGTAAGTGTGTGTCAGGAATATCTTCACTTGATAAAATTTCTCCCACAACAAGTTTTGACAAACCTTCCATTGGACTTGTCACGCCTTCAACCTCAATCCCAGACGTTGACATCTTTTGTTCTAATTCAGCTGATGTCGCTCTAAGATTAGGCACCAACTCTTTTAACCATTTATATGATACTTGCATTTTATTTCACTTTCTATTCACAGTTTTTTGACTTTTTTATTTTCCAAATTGCTCTAAGAATCGTACGTCCCCTTGATAGAATCCACGAATATCATTAATTCCATAACGGAGCATCGCAATACGTTCTTGACCAAGCCCGAAAGCAAAACCAGAATAAACTGAAGAATCTAAACCAGACATTTCAAGCACATTGGGATGGACCATACCTGCACCAAGAATTTCAATCCAGCCGGTATGTTTGCAGACGTTACAGCCTTTTCCGCCACATTTGAAACAAGAAATATCAACCTCAACAGAAGGTTCAGTAAATGGGAAATAACTTGGACGCCAGCGTAATTCACGGTCTTGACCAAACATTTTTTTCATGACAAGGTCAAGCGTTCCTTTAAGGTCTGCCATTGTGATATTTTTATCTACAACCAAACCTTCAATTTGATGAAATTGGTGGCTGTGAGTGGCATCATCTGTATCACGACGATAAACACGACCAGGAGCAATCATGCGTAACCCCCCTTTAGAGAAATCATGAGCATCCATTGTCCGAGCTTGCATAGGTGAAGTATGCGTACGAAGTAAAACTTCATTAGTGATATAGAAGGTATCTTGCATATCACGAGCTGGATGATCTTTTGGAAGATTCATTCGCTCAAAATTATAATGGTCCGTTTCCACTTCATAGCCATCAACAATTTCATAACCCATTCCAAGGAAAATTTCTTCAATTTCTTCTTGCGTTTGAGTTAAGATATGGCGACTTCCTTTTTTCTGAGCTTTTCCTGGCAAAGTCACATCCAAAGTTTCTGATTCTAAAGCGGCATTCATTACTGCTTGTTCAATTTCCACTTTTTTAGCTTCAAATTTTGCCCCAAACTCATCACGAAAAGCATTGGCAAGTGCGCCAATAACTGGACGTTCTTCATTAGTCAGGTCTTTCATCCCTTTCAGAATTTCAGTCAATTCACCCTTTTTACCGAGCATCACAGTTCTTAAATTATTCAGTGTTTTTTCATCAGCAACAGAGAGTAAGTCAGACAAAGTCCGCTTGCGAAGGTCTTCAATTTTTTCTTGTAAGTTCATTTTTATCCTTTCAACTTATGAAAAATATATATTTGTTATTAAAAAGAGATTTGAGCCAAATTTAATAGAAAATAAAAATACCACAACTCTCATCTCCAAAGGAGCGAAAGCCGCGGTACCATCCTATTTTATCACTTAATTTAATTATTTAATTCACACAAAAGCCTACATTTTAGACTATCACTCTAAATGGTAGATTAAAAATAGCTTTCTTTAGTAAGGTGAACTTCAATTGCAATTCCATATTGTGGCTTTCAGTCGGTGACCACAATTCCCTCAAATTTCATAGACAATCTACTCTTCTTACATCTATGCTTAATTTTATCACTTTCATAAGATTTGTCAACTTTAAGAAAGTGTATTTTTTTATCTTGACAAAACAAAAAACGTATTTTATAATAAATATATATTTAAAACATGTTTATAAAATATGTTTAGAAAGAAGGAATTTAATGAAAACATTTAAAAGCTTAGAAGATTTTGTCGGAACACACTTTATCTATACCTATGATAATGGTTGGGAATATGAACTTTACGTCAAAAACGACCATACCATTGATTACCGTATCCATGGCGGAATGGTCGCTGGCCGCTGGGTCAAAGACCAAGAAGTTTCATTAGTGATGTTAACCGAAGGGATTTATAAAATTACATGGACAGAACCTACTGGTACTGATGTTGCCTTAGATTTTCTTCCAAATGAAGGAAAATTACATGGCATGATTTTCTTCCCGAAATGGGTAGAAGAACACCCAGAAATCACTGTCTGCTTCCAAAATGATTTTATTGACTTAATGCATGAATCTCGCGAAAAATATGAAACTTATCCTAAATATTTAGTCCCAGAATTTGCAAAAATCACTTATGCTGCTGAAGCAGGTAAAGATAATGACGATGTCGTCGCACAAGCTCCTTACAAAGAAATGACAAATGATATTCGTAACGGAAAATACTTTGACCAAAATTATAAAATGATTAAGCATTAATTTTCAAGTCAAAAATAATAAAAAAGAGACAAATAATATTTAATTTGTCTCTTCTTTATTTGAGAAATCAATAGAATACCAGCTTATCAACATTAAATAATTATCAATTTAGATTTCCTTAAATTTCGTTATATATAATAGAATAGACAGTTTACAAACTCGCTATTTCTATAATAACTTAAACATATTTACCCACATTCAATAGGGGTTTATAAAAAAATCAAGTGACCTGAACACACTTGATTTAATACTAAAACTCTGTTAAAATACGCTGTTAAAAATGCACCGCCGTGCGCAGAATTGAGAACCATGAGTGAGCACTATTTAGTGCTTTTTATGATTTTATGAGTTTCAACTATTTAATTTTTTTAATTTTTCTAGTTGTTTTGTGGTATTATATTATTAATAATGCAACCCCAAAATGAAAGGTATTAATACTGATGAACACTGATATTATGGCTGAAATTAAAGAGAATAGGAAGAAATTTAGAGTAGATCATTTTGATATTGTAATATCGGAATACATAAATAGATATAAGGATAAGAAAGTAATATTAGATCCTCCTTATCAAAGAGTTTTTAGATGGGATATAGAAAAGCAATCAACACTTATTGAGTCAATATTGATCGGAATACCTCTCCCACCAATATTTGCCTTCTCAAATGATGACTATGATTGGGAAATAATTGATGGAGTTCAAAGAACTACTACTCTTTTAAGGTTTTTAGCTCCAGAGATTTTTGGAAAAGATGCTGAAGATCAAATAATTCAAGGATGTTCAATTCTAACTTCATTAAACGGAAAAAAAATTAGTGAACTCCCTAATAATATAATAAGTGCAATAAATAACTTTCGGTTAAGAATTGAATTAGTTGAAGATACTAGTGATTCTTATAGTCAATACTTATTATTTAGTCGTTTAAACAATAATGGTGAGCCTCTTTCATCTCAAGAATTACGCAATTTCTTAATTTATAAATTGAATAGTGAATTTTATTCCGAACTTTCTATTCTAAAAAAACATCCTAGTTTTGTGAACGCTTTTAATCTAAGCAAAAAAAGAACTAAGAAACAGGAAGATGTTGAGTACATTTTAAGATTCTTATTATGTAGAGATATCATGATTCATAACAATGATAATCATGAAAAATATTCTACAATTGATGAATTAATTACTAAAGAAATTGAAAAATACTTAACTGTAAAAGATAATGAATATTTGATTAAAGAATACAAATTGTTTAAGGAAACTTACGACTTTATAGTCAATTTACTAGGATATAATTCATTCAGACACTTTCATCCAAGAACGAATTCTGTTATAAACACATCCATTATTGGACCAGTAATTAGCACTAATTTAGAATTATTCAAGAATTTAGACAAAGAAGTGCTTCTCAAAATAATTAAAAACTTTTACGAAAGTGATGATTATATAAAAATTACATCGCAGTCATACTCCCCAACTAGACGTTTCTTTGTTTTAAGTGAATATACAAAAAAATATTTTGATAATGCAATTGGGGAATTAAATAATGGAACAACAAAAAAAGAATTTTAAAAATTATAGAACAATTAAGAGATTAGAAATATCTAAAATGAGTTCTTTAATTGAAGCCATGAACGATGAGGTTAACAAGAAAGAAAAAACTTTATTAATTAGTAGCTATATAGTATTAGTATATGCCTACTGGGAAAGTAGCTTTCATAAATTTCAACAATTAATGCTTGATAGTTATAAAAATATACCTATAAAATTATTACCATTCAATTTAAAAAATAATTTGTTACTAACTTTAGCTAAAATAAGTGTTGGTGGAAATGGGAAAAAAATTATCAATGAAGTAAAGCAAATGTCAATTTTTGAAGGAATAATCAAGATTACACAAGAAAATGAAGAATTGGGTATTGAAGAAATTTTTTGCAAATATCATGATAAAATTTCTAGAAAAGACTTAGATAAACATTTTATACTAGAAACTGCCAATCCAAACTTAGATCGTGCTTCTGAATTACTAAAAACATATAGCATAAAGTTAGAAAGAATCATTAAAGAGGGCAAGGAGAGCGAAAAAATAAAACCATACTTCGATGAAGGCCTTGATTTTATTATTAAACAAAGAAATTCTATAGCACATAAGAATGAAAAAATTTCTTATAAGGATAATGAATATGAAGAATATGATTTATGCATGAAAGATTTGGTAAAAGATATCGCCAATGGAACTAATACTTTAGAACGTCCAGAGTTTTTTATAAATGAGATGACCTTTCAAATAGATAGTTTTTTTGATATAATGGTAGACTATCTTGAAAAAAATATTGAAGGGTTGAAAAAGTAAATGTTTAAGTATAGAATTATTAACTCGGATATTTTTTCTGGTCTTGAAAAAGTCAAAGATGAAACTATTGATTTAATATTTATTGATCCTCCATATAACTTAAAAAAGAACTATGCTGATAATATTTCTGACAATTGGGATTCTGATCTTGACTATATTGCTTGGGTTGAAAAATGGCTAGAACTTGCTGTAAAAAAATTATCAAAAACTGGTTCGTTGTATATAATGAACACCACACAAAACATGCCATATATTGATCTTTATTTGAGAAACAAACTACATGTTAAATCACGTATAATCTGGCACTACGATAGTTCTGGAGTACAAGCCAAAAAATATTATGGTTCATTATATGAACCCATCTTATTCTGTACAAAAAACAAAAATTCATATACATTTAACAGCGTAGACATTGCAGTTAAAACAAAAACTGGGTTTGAGCGAAAACTTATAGATTATAGAAAAAATCCTCCTCAACCATACAATGATACTAAAGTCCCTGGTAATGTGTGGTATTTCCCACGAGTAAGGTATAAAATGAAGGAATATATAAATCATCCCTCTCAGAAACCACAAGCCTTGCTTGAACGAATTGTTCTCGCTAGCTCTAATCCTGGTGATAAAGTTTTAGATTTATTTGCAGGTTCCTTCGCGTTAGGGGAGGTATGTAAAAAAAATAATAGAGAATATATTGGAATCGAGTTAAGCAAATCTTATTGTATACTTGGTAAAAATAGTCTTGAAGAGTAGATATAAGTGCCTTTTAAGGTGCTTTTTATTATGCTCTATCTTCTTCCTTTTTCAATGATTGTCAATTATCCGTTTTTCTGTACATTTTTTATGAGACCAATAATAAGCTTTACTCCCTTTTCCGGTAAAACTATCTGAGGTCGCATTTTACGACTACAGCTTAAAATTTGTTATAGTTCTGATCCATAAAAAAGATTGTCCTGACTGTTTAAAAATGGAATTTATTAATCTCATGATATGACCCGAAACGTTGATACATAAGCATAAATAAGTTTAGAACATTTTCAAAAAAACGTCATATTCACATAGAAGTTTAAGACTTATGCCCCTTTTTTGCCCCTCTTAAAGCGTGGTTCTTGCTGTACTTGATTAAAATGCTTTTTACATATCTCCTTATAAGTCTTCGTAAGTTTCATAGACGGTATTATTTGTAAAAGTTCATCCAAATATATCACTTTGCCTCTATGCAAACTTTTTTGTCCGAAAGAATCTATCTTATTTTTATTTCGACTATATTCTTGTTTATAGTCATTAAATACGTATACTTCATACACTGCTCTTGAACATTGTTTTAGAAGACTTTCTGGTCCAAGAACTATATATAAATCATCATATTTTCTTTCATTTCCTTCTCCACCTTCACCAATTTTAATATTAGTCCCGATTGGTGCGTTATGAGATTTAATTTGTACTTTTTTATTTTTAATGTCTAACCCATCGTATCCTTTTTCCCTTTGATTCTCGCATAACTTAACACTGAATTTCTCTTGTACGATAAATTCTGCTATATCTCCTAAATATTTTTCTGACCGAATAACACCACATTTTCTCAATTTTTTAACAGCACCTAGAAATTCATTAAGTGCTTCGATTTGCTCTTTTTTCAATATATACCCCTTTAATTATGCTATATATAAGTTTATCACAAAAAACAAATAGGTAAGCGCAAAGTTGCGCTCTACAAATTATGCAAAGTAATTTTTTCCTTCACCTCAACTATCAAAAATTTAATCCTAAATAAAAAAGCATTCATTAAGAATGCTTTTTATAGTCTTCTCCCATTAATTATATCTTTGATTGATTTATCAATGGACTGTTGCTTGGTAATCAGCGGCGTTAAAGTTCTAGCTGCATCATTTTTATCGAAAACAGAAACGGCCGGACGATTGCTTAAAAGTTGTAAAGCATTAATAACATCTTTGTTTGTTCCGCTTGAAGCTATTGTCTCCAGTATACTTAAAATGGCATTCAGTTGCTTACTATTGTCAACAACTGGAGTATTAACTACTAACTGTTGTTGAACTGCTCTCATATCTCTAAATATCTTCGCATTGGCTGGAATTCCTCCAGTGCCATCGGCATATTTAGGGATAAGTTGTGCTGTTTTGCTAGCTTTTAAAATTTTTGTTCCTTTAGGTAGTGGCATTGTCACATCTCGTCCTTCTGGAATAAAACTTACTCCATTAGGAAGGCTGATTAATTCCTTATAGGTTGGCCCTTTTTGGTCATTAACCATAGCAAGCCCGCCCGGATGGTATGGTGTACCTTGCGCATTGTTTGTTTTATTTATGATTAGATCAATTGTTTTTGAAGTCGGAATATCACCTAAGAATCCACTCAATGTTTTTCTTGCTCCACTGTCATTGGCATCAATTCCTACAGTTTTACCTTGCAATGCAGCAATTGTTGCGGCAGCGCTATTTACTCCTTTACCTGTTCCGTCAATAGCTCCTAGGGGTACAGATTTACCTGTTAGAGTATTTATCATTGCTTGTGCAGACATTGTAGGATTCTTAGTCAAGTCTTCTGCCAACAATTTCTTTGCAGGTGCTGTTGCTAAATTCCACGCTATTAAAAGCTGTGTTGCTTCATCCTCATGATTTTTAAAATCTGAATTGTCTCCAAGAAGTTTTTTCACTGGGTCTGGGATAGAATTCCAAATTTGTAAGCTATTTGATGTAGCAGTAATGGCATCTATAGCTGTACCACTTTTTTGCGATAAACTATCAATGTTTACACCATACTGTTCTAATATAAATTTTGCAGAATTATACCAAGTGTTGTACTGATCTGTTCCCTCTAATAGCCCTTCTCCTTGCTTCATAATCATGTTTTCTAACGTGCTCAGATAGGCTTTTGTTGTTGCATCATGTTCATTTTGAATTTGCTTTTCCTGTGAGGTATATTGTTCTTGAGTGATTTTCCCATGATTCAAAAGATCTTCAAGTTGGCTTTTTTTCTGAGAAAAAGTATCATTTGATTTATTCAGGATTTCTTGAATATTTGCTTCATATTCCCGAGCCTGTTGAGCGGAAATATTATTAATATCTCCAGCTAATGCTTGCATCAAAGCCTTCTTCTTATTTCCAGTTATACCTAAAGCGGTTATTTCTTGTTCTGCAATTTTTTGCTGAGCAGTGGCTACTTGCGTCTGTTGTATGAATGACAGTTTCCCTTGCTCTCCATTTGCATTTTTATAAATATTTGTTATTTCATCCGTAGCTTGCTGAACAACTGCTTTCGCAGTAGTTCCTCCGCTTTTAATATTGTCAATAACATCTTTACCAAAGCCTAGATTTTTTGCTTCATCAACTAATTTTTTTGTGGATGAATCAATATCACTATCAGTTGTAGTTTTTAAATCACTGATTGCTTGAGCGACATTTTTAAAAGCTTTAGTCCCCTCTGTTTCAAAAAGCGTAGTCGCTCCAGTCAAATCATCAATTTTGCTTTTGAAATTTTCAACTTTAGAAACAGTTTCTTGAGGAACGTTTACTGTGCCAAATAACTTCATTCTCTCTTTGGCTTCATCTACTGCTTTACTTACAACAATTATTAATCCAGCAAGACCAGCTACACCTAATGCACCAACCGCCACTGGACTTAAACCAGCTAATATTGGAGAGATTCCAGCTAAGGAAGCAGATAGTCCACCACCTCCAGCTATCGCAGCAGTTGCCCCTCCTGCTTCTGTAGCAATTCCTCTAAGTGCGAGTTCGCCTGCTCCTTTTGCTCCAATTCTAGCCAAACCTCCAGTAACTCCCGAAATAATACTTGTTAATCCACTTAAAGCTTTCGCTGTTGGTGCAATTGCAGCTGCTCCGAGTGCCATATGGACGATGAATTGTTGAGTTTCTGGGCTTAATTTTGAAAACGAGCCTGCCAAATTATCTATTTCTTTAACAACTGGAATGATTGAAGGTAAGAGTTTTTGACCTAAATCAATTGATAAAACTTCCAAAGTCGCTTTAGCTTTATTAAAAGCATTCTTATCAGAATTGTTCATTTGGTCTGCAAGTTTTTTAGTATAACCAGTCGCATTTTGAGTTTCTTTGGTTAAGTTGCGTAAGGCATTACCACCTTGGTCAATCAAGATATTCATTCCTGTTTGAGCTTCTGTACCAAACGCTTTAGCAATTAAGGAACTCTTTTCAGCTTTGGTCATTCCTTCTGTTGATTTCTTGATGGTATCAAGCATATCAGGCAAACCAATATTCCCTTTTTTCCACTCATCCAGATTTATTCCTAGTTCTTGGAAAGCCGCCGCTGCTGCATCGCTAGGTTTTAACAAGCGAGATAAAGCGCCACGCAATGATGTACCAGCTTTTTCACCTTCGATACCATTATTTGAAAGTAAACCAATTGCAGATGAAGTTTCTTCAAGATTCATCCCTAAAGAATGAGCAACGGGTCCAACATATTCCATTGCCACACCCATGTCTTCAAAACCTGCAGAGGTTTTATTAGCTACAAATGTCAAGCTATCTGTCACACGTTGAGTGTTTTTCATCATGGATGCCGTATCTTCAGTCTTCAAACCAAACTGTTCAAGAATGGCAGTTGATGCGGACATTACTGTTCCAAAATCTTCCCCTGAAGCTCTTGAGGCATCTAATACTGCTGGCATGGCCCCAACGGTTTGATTAAAATCATAACCACGCTTTATCATTTCTTCCATACCTTCATTAATGGAAGATGTATCAATACCGTATTGTCTAGCCCATTGTTTAGACTTGCTGGATAAGACATCCATATTTTGAGCTAATTGCTTTGGCGAAGTATCATCAGCTAGCAATGCTTGAATTTCAGTCATCTTACCATTGAAATTGGTTGCTGCTTGAATTCCTTTTGCGAACACTGCAGTGACTGCTACTGAAGCAGGAGTAGAAACAGAAGCAATCGAATTTAATCCACCACTTACTTTTTGAAATCCTGTCGATAGCTTAGGTAACAGAGATGTTTGTTTATACTGTTCCTCTGCTGCTAACTTTAATTGTGATTTAAATTGAGCCATCTGAGCGCTTGCTCTCGAAATGTCAGCCGCATATTTTTGAGTACTAGAAGTTGCCTTTCCATCTACGAGTGAACCTGAATATGATTTTTTCAATAAATCAAGCTGTTCTTTTTGCTTAGCGATTGATTTATTCAAGACTTCCATTGGACTCCTAACCCCATCAACACCTTTACCAAATGTTGAAAATGAGGTTTGAGAAGTTTTTAAATCATTTTTTAAGGCAGCTAATTGCTTGTTAACGCCAGTAATGCCTTTTGAAAAGCTGGAATCATCAAACCCCATTTCAATTATCATTTTCCCTAAAGGTGTATCTGCCATTGCTTTCTCCTTGAACTTTTTATCGTTAATTCAAGGATAAACAAAAAACGCCCTTAAAAAGTAGCGTTTTTAGCACCACTAAGCCAATTCTCAGCGGTTTTTTTATTTAAAAAGTACACTCCTATTATATCATTTTTCTTTCGTCTATTCTCCATATTCTTTACGAAGCCATGCTCTATATTTAGTTTCTTCTAGAATGATAAGACCACCCCCATCATCATGATAAGCCCCCGTCTCTTCAATTTCCTTTTGACGATATTCTTCGCGATACTGATTCATCTCATCGTAATATTTTTGCACTTCTCGCATCGTGATGAGTCTCGGATCAAAATCTTTGTGAACAGCACGAAGAATACCTTTTAGTCTTTCAGATACATGCCGCTCTCCATGAGCTTCTTTATAAGATTGTAAGGGTAAAAGTTCTAAATCATATTCTTTCAATTTATTTTCTAAGTTGCTACTAAGTTCACGTTCTGAACTTCTGTATTCGCTAGTCTCTTTTTCAGCAGCGTTCATGAGAGGAATAATTTTAGAATTGAGGTCATTTAAAAGCTTATCAATCTTTTTATTACTTGAGCTTTCCCATGTCTTACTATCTTCATCATGAGCTTTTTTCAATTGAGGTAATACTTCTAAATCAAGGACGGCTTGTTTTTTATCTCGTTCTAGCTCCGCGAGTGAAATATCAATTTCCTCAATTTCATATCTTGCTTCACGTTTTTTGGCTGCACTTGAAAAAGGAACCTTGCTATCAATTTTCTTTTGAAGCGTTTCTCGTCTTTTAACCAGCTTCGCCTTTTCATCGTTAAATTTCTTTTCTGTCTCTAGAATTAATTGATAAATTTTTTGTGTGTTTTCTAACATTTTAGTTCTCCTCATTTTTAAATAATTGTTCTCAGTTTGTTAACATTTAGCTGTTTTTTAACAGTTATTTTAACAATATTGACCATTTTAGGGCGGTTTTTCCCTTATATTTTTTAGAATTACAAAATCTCCTCAATCGTTATTTTTATTGACTTTGGAGTGTTTTCAACGTTTTCAGCACATTTTTCAACAAAAACACTATAAATAGCTTAACAGAGCCGTTTATTTGTATTTTTGTTTTCAGTTAACACCCCCCCTATCAAAAAAATGGCTTTATATTTGGTTAAAAAACCCCAACCGGTCTGTGGTAAATTCGGAATTTAACCCATTTTTTTTAGACCCGGGGGTATATTTGAAAGAAAAGATAAGATTTATTCTGTTTCTTCGTTTTCTAGTTCGGAATCTTTAAACATTAAGAGTAAGTGTCCATCGTCGTACTGTTCAATGAACGCTTGTACGGCTCGTATGAGGAGCTGACCGACCACTCGCTCCGTTAGCCCTCTACTCTTAGCAATAGAAACAATCCCCTCCGGTTTAAAGTAGTAGCATTCAAAGATATTGCGTTGCTCTCTGTCGTCAATCTTATTAAGAGCTGACATAATCAGATTGGATTGATAAGGCTGTGGCTTATGTCTCATGATGATAGCTAAGATGTCCCTGAGCTTTAACCATTGCTCATGACTTAATCCCAAGTAGTTCGCCTTTGGTTTCTTGATATACATTGCTTCCTCCGTGATATAATAGATATATCGAAAGGAGTACTATGATAGCCCTAGGTTTCTAATTATCTTATCTAAATCCTTCGCAATGTCTTTCTGGATATATTCCTCACGTTCAACTATATTGCAATGCTTAGCTTCTAGATGTAATTGAGCAGCATGATTTAATGTCTGTTTGATACTCACCCAATCAGACTTTGACAAGCGGTTATGCCTGACTGGAATCCCTCCTCCAAACAAGACATTGAATCCCTGACGCTTTGTATGACCAGATTGATTAAGCGCCTTATCTATTTTATCCAGCTTCTTTTGATTCTCTAACATTAATCGCTGAATGTTAGAGTGTGGTTTAAAATTTAACATCTTATCCTCCCTATGGCTGTCTTGTTGATAGCCTTTTTTATTTACTCTTCTAATTCAAAGCCGATGAGTTCCGCGATATTATCCAAAGCGTTGATATTCATATCTGCTAAATCAGACGGTTTAATGATTGTTCCGTCTGTATATTTTGGTACATGGTTAGGGTCAGCGGTAATGATTGAATCATTAAGTGCATATAAGTCTTGTATTTGTGCTTTGAGTGTGTTGTTTTCATCTATAAGTTGAGGTGAGGTACTCAATTCAGATACGCCTAAAGTTTCAGACAATAGGTCGATTCCACAACTTATTAAAGTTATTAAAGCTTCTACATCAGCATCCGAATTAATAAAGTCTTTTTTAATTAATTCAATAATCTGTTTTACAGTGGCTTTTGGTTCATTATTTTCTTCTTGTTCATGTAATTTAATTATGCTCATTATTTTCTCCTATTTCTTATTGGTAAATATATATTATAATCGGAAATACAACCAAACCCTGTAAGTCCTTATATTTATTGAGTTAATCGCTGTTTTTATAAATTAATTAAACAACTGATTTCGTTAGGTATCTTTCTCAAGGTTTCTTCCCAACTATTCTGGTACTACCCCAAATGGTCCACGTTTTGAAAATTTAACCGCCACAACATGGCTTCCATTAAATACTGTAGTGCCTAGTTTAAATAACTGGTCAGGGTCATCTTGCCATTTGCCAATGACTTTCATATTATCCAGTGTCTGATTAAAGACAAATGCTGATGCATCATTCACTGTGTAAACCATAATTACTTTATCGCTCATTATTCTTTCTCCTTATGCTTAAACTCGTTTTATTGAAACAATATTTTTTATGTTAAATAAATAGCCACCTAGCCACTCCGCATTTTTATCAACTAAAAGTGCATGACTAAATTTCTCAAATTCCTCTTCATCATAAGGAATATTAAATGGCATTTTTTCATTGACTGTAAAGACTATTGTCTTTGTAAAATTAAAGCTCATTATCAAACCTCTTTTTCTAAATTGGTATAGCTTTTTCTATTTGATGACTATTAGTTTCTAAAATCGTTCTCTAGACCACACTTTTTTTGCGTGGTCAACCACGTTTTTACCACGCTTATAATTCGCTTTACTAAGCCATTGACACGCAAAATACGCTTTTTTATAAATTCTCTATAATATAATATTAAAAACAATAAACTGCTCTATAATTGGTATACTTAAAATGTTAATATACAATCAATAAAATATTATTTCTTAAAATAAAAAGTGTTTTTTGCGTTTTTTGCGTGGTCATTCCTTTAATACCGCTATTTATAGCCCTTATTATTCCGTGGTAAAATCGTGGTCAAAGTGTGGTCATTATGGTGGCTCATACATTGTTTCAAGAAATGCGGCGACTGCTTTTGATGCTCGACGTGGATTTCCTATTGCAATTACTCTAAAAGTACGACGCTCACCCTCAAAAGTTGGTAATTTCCTTGTAGTTTCAAAATATCCAATAATATCAAGAGCTTCTTTTCTTCGTTTAGGACTTCCAGCACCGTAATAGGTTTCTTT
>NZ_JAALEQ010000010.1:0-40912 GCF_011800585.1 Lactococcus sp. EKM203L | reverse complement strand
ACAAAAAAACAGCCCCCATTATCTAACCGATAGATAATGGGGGCTGTTTTAATAGTCTTTTTGAGGGGTCATTATCTAATATCTACGCTTTGTTCGTGTTACAGTCAATGGGAGCGAGGGGGTTAAACTCCTTAAAATCGCTAATATTTTAGGAGTATCATCAAAATATTTAAAAGGTGTTGTTGCATACCTTGACCTATCTTCATAGAAACCCTACACATATTCCTTTACGGAAGAAGATATGCGAACTGTAAAAGATTGGATAGAGAACTACTCCAAAAATAGAGATTAATTCAATTTTCCCTTATCGCAGGGGGTGAAAAAACAAAAAAACGCCGAAGTTTTCAACTTAGACGATTTTTTTGTTTGCATTATGATATAATAATTTTTGGCGCACCTTCTTGGAGCATTACTGCCTTAGGAAGGAGGTGAATTATATGCTTCAAATTCTATTCGTAACTGTAGTTGCACCTCTTGTGGTAGGTGTTGCTCTTGAGATAATCAAGAGCTGGTTGAAAGACCAACACAACAAGCGCCACTAATTCCACATTTTTAAGCTGTCAGACTTACTCAATCTGACAGTTTTTTTGCATAAAAAAAGAGCCACAGCTCCCTGTGACCCTTTTGAATCTGTTGTGAATTAACACTCCAAATTCTATTCGTTAAACTTATTGTACAACATCTTGTCCAATTATACAACCCTTTTATTTTTTGGAGCTATACTACAAAAGTAGACACAAAAATGAAAGGACTTTTATGTCAGGATTAAAACATTACGACGAGGACTTTAAGCAATCTCTCGTCAACCTCTACCAAACTGGTAAAACTCAATCCGAACTCTGTAAAGACTATGGCGTCTCTCAAACAGCATTCTCTAAGTGGATTAAGCAATTCTCTCAAGTTAAACTGGAAGACAATACAGTAATGACTGCCAAGCAAATTCAAGAATTACAAAAGCGAAATGCACAATTAGAAGAGGAAAATCTGATCTTAAAAAAAGCGAGTGCCATATTCATGCAAAACTCCAAGTAAGATTGAAAGCCATCTATAGACTCCGATTTGAACACACGACAGTTATGCTCTGTCGTGTTTTACATGTCAATCGTTCCACCTACTATAACTTCATAAACAAGAGGCCTTCGAAGCGTGAAGTAGAAAATCAACGCTTGAGAAAATTACTCCTTGAGATTTATATGAAAGCCAAGAAAAGAATTGGAACGAGAGCTTTTAAAATCATTCTTCTGCGTGATTATGGCGTTAATATTTCTGAAGGCCGTATCTTAAGACTTCTCAAGTCTATGACACTCCCTAAAATGTCAACCATCAAACCTCGTTTTAAATCAAAGAAAGCTCCTGTATTTTCTTCTGATAATCTGCTTAAACAAGAATTTAACCCGAACTCCCCAAATCAAGTTTGGACAACAGATTTCACTTATATCTCTATAGGACCTAAACGACATGTTTATCTCTGTGCTATTCTTGACCTCTACTCAAGGAAATGTATTGCGTGGAAAGTAAGTGATAGGATTGATGCCAAACTCGCCTGTGATACCTTAGAAATAGCTCTAAATAAGAGGAAGCCTAAGGAACCAATTATCTTTCATTCGGACCAAGGAAGCCAATTTAAATCAGCTTCCTTTAGAAAGTTATTAGATGAGCATCAAATTGCTTGCTTCTTACTCCAAGCCTGGATATCCTTATGATAATGCGGTCACTGAGGTCTTTTTCAAGTATCTTAAACAACGAGAAATTAATCGCAGAACTTATCACTCCATTCAAGAAGTTCAACTCTCTTGCTTTGAATACATCGAACAATTTTATAACAATTATAATCCCCATTCCGCTAACAATGGTTTAACTCCAAATCAGAAGGAAGAAAACTATTTTAAGAAAATATAATTCATTTTGTGTCTAAATATTTGACATTAGTCCAGTTTTCATCTAATGGAGCTCCCGTTTTTGTTGTTCCTTTTAAAAAATATAATCATCATCAAGCATTTCCTCTGCCTCTCCCATTAGATATCCTGCACCAACCTGTGAAAAGAAATCATGATTTGCTGTTTCAATAGAAATGCCATTCATTACAATTGGATTTACATCATTTGCTGAGGCGTCTTTAAAATATATATCAAATCCCATATTCTGTAGAGATTTATTTGCATTGTACTTCACGAATGTTTTAATATCTTCCACTAGTCCGATTTCAGAATACACTTCTTCAGTATATGCAAACTCATTATCTAACAGCTCCTCTAGAAAGGAATACATCCAATTAGTAAAGTTTTCTTGTTCAGTAATCGATAACTCGTTAAAGTCCTGTCTAAACTTATACCCTAAATATGTACCATGTACTGATTCATCTCGTATAACCAATTTAATAAGTTCTGCTAAGTTAGCTAATTTATTCTGACCTCGGTACCAAAGGGGGATAAAGAAATTGCTATAATACAATATTCCTTCTAAAAAGACACTTGCAACCTTAACCTGCATAGGTGTGCCATTCTGGTAGATCTCATTAATCTTTTTAGCTTTGAATTGCATTCTACGGTCATTATTCATCCAAGTATATATTTCTTCTATATCTTTGAATGTATTAAGTGAAATTAAAATAGTTCCATATGTTTTGGCATGGATGGATTCCATAAAGGTGAAGTCACTTAACACAGCTCTCTCTTTTAAGGTTCTTGCATTTTTCTTTAATGCATATAAGCCCTCTTCAGATTGTAACGTATCTAATAAGGCAAGCCCTCCAACTGCTTTTTTCACCACCTCCTTTTCCATATCAGAAAGTTTTCTCCAATCTAATAGGTCATTCGAAACAGGAACCCTTGTATCCAGCCAGAACTGCGCAGTTGCCTTATCCCAGACATATTCATCTAATTCATCTTCAATAAGCTGCCAATTCATTGTTTTATTTAGCATTCTTTTCCCCTTACCTTTGTACTTATTAATATTACCAATATATCAATAGTATATGATGTACGTAAAACACACACTTATAGTGATTTAACAACCCTAATGGGCTTCTCATATAAATTGTGTATCATAGACTAATTCCAAATCAATGATATTAATCCTAATTTCTAGTTTAATCACCAAATTAAGTCTATACCCCTATATTCCATATTCCCCTCTAGAACTCGTAATCAGATTCTTCCATAATCTCTTCATTAGTTGAAGTTGATTTATTACTAGAGATGGATAGATAATGCCTGCGTAAGTTATTTAACCGATAATTTATTCCTTTCAACACCTCATCATTAAAACCAAACTGCTCTTTCAATCCGATCCCCATGAGAATATTATTAGCTTCCTGCAATATTAAGTTTTTGGCGATTTTTTTACTCTCCTTTAAATAATAGAATTCATCAATTATATTAAGTCCCAGCTTTACAAAGTGGTTGACAGTTTCATAACTCCATGCCTTGAACCGTTCAACCTCTTTCGGATCTGATTCTTTTAGTAGAAGCTTTACCTTATGACTAAAATAAAAGCAATGCAAGGACTCATTTCGGATAATCATTTCCAACATAGTTCCGAGGTTATTAAATTCTTTATTAATCCATAACTCAAAAAGGTGTGAAAGATAAGCATAATTCAGAAGACCTTCTACACATAGCGCTATGAACCTTTTTTTAATTAGACTCGATTCTCTATAAACGGTATTAATATCATTTAAATATTCCAGTACACGTGAGTCATTATCAACCCACTCAAATGACTTTTCAAGATTAATCTCTTTATCAAAGGTGAGCAATATTCGATTATAAGCTTTGGTATTGACCATCTCGATAAATTGAATATTATTTAAAATAGCAACTTCTTGTTGCGAACACTTACCATTGCGAACAATTTCACCTACCTCTATGGACTGATTGGTAGACAGATTCGTTAAAAGTATCAGTAAACATTTTAACTGTCCTTGTTCCTCCAAATTAAGCTTTATCCAATTCGTAAAATCATTTTCAATTGGAATCCGGGTATCTAACCAAAACAGTGATGTAGCTCTTTCCCATACTGCATTGTCAAATTCATCCTCGACAATATTCCAGTTAATAGCCCTATAATATAAATAGTTTTTTGACATGGTACCTCCTTAAATCATGCAAGATTCACAATTATTTACACTGTTGAATTCGTCATCTTCCGTATATGTCCGAACATAGTAGAGTGACTTAATTCCTTTTGTCCAAGCATAATTACGAAGACGATTTAAGTCCCGAGTTGTTAATTTTAAACTTCCTTGCTTCTTCCATTCATAGATACCTTCAGGTAATACAGAACGCATGAAGAGTGTCAGACTCATTCCTTGATCAATATGTTGCTGAGCTTTAGCGTAGATATCAATAATTTTTCGTTGATCCATGTTGTAAGCCGTCTTATAATATCTAAGTGTTTTATTTGACAAGTATGGAGCAGGATAGAAGATTGAACCAACTTTTTTCTCTTGACGATTTTCAATTAATTGGGTAATTGGGTGAAGAGATGCACTAGTCTCATTGATATAAGAAATAGAACCATTAGGAGCAATAGCGAGTCTATTTCGATGGTAGAGGCCATCTTTCATGACATTTTCTTTTAATAACTGCCAATCTTCAATAGTTGGTAATAAAATATTTTCAAATATCTTTGCCACTTTTTCAGATGTAAAATGAAATTCCTTCGCTAGATAATAATCAAAATAGCTTCCATCAGCATAGCGAGAGTATTCAAAATTATGAAAAGTTTCGTTCTTTTCTATTGCAATTTGGTGACTGGCCTTTAAAGAGTAATAATTCATAGCCAGAAAAAAAGCATCTACAAATTCTAAGGCTTCATCAGATTCATAATCAATACCATTAAGAGCTAAAACTGTATGAAGTCCCATTGCACCAAGTCCAATTGTATGGTAAAGCGAATTTCCATTAGCTACTGTTGGAACTTCACTGATTGCACCCTGATCAGTAACAGTGGTGAGTGCCCGAATCGCATATTCTATAGACTTTCCAAAATCTTTAGCTTCCATAAGGTTTACCATATTCATTGAACCAAGGTTGCAAGAAATATCGGTCCCCACCTTTTTATAACTTAAATCTGGATTTAATATAGACGGTTCTTGTGGTTGAAGGATTTCTGAGCAAAGATTACTCATAATAATTTTTCCTTTTACAGGATTAGTTCGATTGGCTGTATCAATATTTAAAATGTATGGATAACCAGATTCTTGTTGTAAACGTGAAATTTCCTGTTCTAATTCACGAGCATTAATTACAGTCTTTTCTATTTCACCATTAGCCACCATAGTATCGTACTCTTTCGTTAGATCAACATAAGAAAACGGGATACCATAAACTCGCTCAACGTGATAAGGATTAAAAAGACACATGGGTTCATTTGTTTTAAGCAATTCATAATATTTATCGGGTACTACTAACCCTAGTGATAATGTTTTAACTCGAATCTTCTCATCTGCATTTTCTTTTTTAGTAGATAGAAATTCTAGAATATCTTGGTGGAAAACATTAAGGTAAACTACTCCTGCACCATTTCGTTGTCCAAGTTGATTACTATAGGAAAACGAATCTTCCAGTAATTTCATAACAGGCAGCACACCCGAAGAAGCATTCTCAATTTCTTTTATAGGAGATCCTGTCGCTCGTAGATTGGATAGATTAACCCCTACGCCTCCCCCTATTCTAGAAAGCTGTAAAGCTGAATTAATATTCCGACCAATCGATAGCATAGAATCATTAATATCAATAAGAAAACATGAAACCATTTCCCCCCGTCTCTTCTTACCTGCGTTTAGAAATGTTGGTGTTGCAGGTTGATATCTTTGGGAAATAAGTTCTTCAAGTATCTTATGAGCAAGATTCCTATCCCCATTCGCAAGATACAAAGCATTAAATACAGCACGGTCCTCAAAGTTTTCTAAGTAGTAGTTCAAATCATTTGTTTTCATTGCATACTGATTATAAAATTTATAGGCAGCCATAAAACTTTTGAACTTAAAACCATAGTTATAGGCAAAGATAAACAGCTTTTTGACGAACTCTCTATTATTTTCACCATAAATACTAAGGACACTTTCATCAATATAATCATGACTAATTAAATAATCCAATTTTTCATCAATACTATCAAAGGTTTTCAAGTTATCCCTAATTTCTGTATTTAAATATTCCTCTAACGCCTCCCTGTCATAATGAAGTGGAATCTGTCCCTCTACTAGTACATTCAACATATTATTCAGAATAAAATAATCTTTTGTCATTTTAGTCTTCTTTCTATTTTTTATACTTTTACTTTTATTGATGTAAAAAATCAGATTTTTTACAAAAGAGATCAATGGAAAATACTAGGTCTTCCGTTAACGGAGAGAGTTTATACCATATTTGGGGTTCAATAAATGGTGGTTGATTGCTAGTGTCATAAGTACACTCTCTGAGAACATCTCCATTCTCTCTCAATTCGAAAATCTTTATCTTCCCGGACCAAATAGTCATCTTTTACCAAGTCCCATCTTTAATATGATGACTGTGCCGCAAGGTATGAGGCATATGAGGTGGTGTCATATTGGGTAAATGCCTATATGGTACAAGCTCTGAACTGTATCTCCACTCTATTAACCTAGTATTCAATCGATTTGAAATACGAATAACATCTTCTTCAGTTCCTCGTAATTCAAATTCATCTAATACTGGAAATCCAAATTCCTCAGAATATTGGTGGGCCGTTAGGCAGAATTGTTTATTAAAATTTCGATTACCACTTCCGATAATACCCATACAATATTTACTATTTTTTTTATATGCGATAAGCCTACGGAGGGGTGTTGTTAATATTTCGGTATTACCAGTAGTGACACCATTCCCTCCTTCAAGGTAGGCTGGTAGAAAAGCAAAGTAAGGTTCTTTGATTTCAAATCCCAATGATTCATTATTTTTTACTAGATCCTTGACATTAACATAATCCAATTTCTCTTGAAGTTCTTTCTGGAGATAATGATCTAATATTTCAAGAAAATTAGTTGTATTCCCGCTAAGGCTGATATAGTATATTCTAATCACTTGCATTTTTCCCTCCTAATATGTATAATTCCTATATATTGTATCTGACACTAAAAACAGACACTATATATAGTGTTTTAATTATATATCTTCCCTAATTAAAAAAAAATGACCATGGTCAATTTTTTAGGAAATATAAAAGAATGTAAGGGAGAATAAAAATATGACAAAAATTGGCTGCGTTCATCGGGTTCCTCTTTTTAATAACCTTGCCTGCGATGAACGGAGTGAGGTTCAAGAATTGCTATATCATAAAACCTTTCAAAAGAGAGAAATCATTTTTTCTCCTGATGATCCAGAGCAGCTATCGATTGTTTCATCTGGTGCTATGAAAATCTATAAACTGAGTAAAACTGGTAAGGAACAACTTATTCGTATTGTTAATGAGGGAGAATATGACGGAGAGAATTATCTCTTTGGTCTCTCAAATGATTCTCTTTATGGAGAGGCAATCAAAGAAACAAAAGTATGTATCCTATATAAATCAGATTTCAATAAGTTAATCAATCTTTACCCACAATTAAGCTGCAAACTACTTCAATTAAATGCCTACAAATCTTTAGAGGTAGAGAAGCAACTGCAACTACTGGCAATTGATTCAATAGAGGATCGTTTAGCTACTTACTTCAGTCAGCTCTCTCTCCTTTCAGATGTAATGACAGAAGAGACCATTACGATACCAGTCTCACTGAAAGAATTGGCCAGCTATCTAGCTACCAGTCCTGAAACTATATCTCGTAAATTAAGAGCCTTTCAAGAAGGAGGGTTAATAAATAGAAAGGGAAAGAAAATTATACTATTTCGTTCTTTTTGGAATAAATTTGACTTTTTATAATCTTTATAAACTAAAGGATAGATGTTACTTCTACCTATCCTTTAGTATATTTCTTTGTTTCCTTATAAAATGGTAGTAATTCATCAAATCTTTTTAATAGATCATCAACTAACTGTTCTAATGAGTGGTCAGTCTCAATTGGAATATCCTGTTTAACCAAGACCTTACGAACCTCACCTGATTTTACCTGTTTTAGTAAACTCTTTCGATTTTCTTCTGTTGCATCCATCTTGAAACTTATACCAATTTTTTGCACAAAATAGTATAGCTCCAATCTATGTAAGCATTATCTTTTTGAAAGTGTTATAATAAACTTGTTTAATGCTATGCGAAAGTGAGGATAATTATTGAAGTTAACTCAACAAATTCATATGATGGGAACAACAATTGACCTTCTCATTGAAGATGATCAGGCAGACCTGAAATTAGAAATTGCTTGTCAATTACTCGATATCTATAACAAAAGATTCAGTGCTAATGACTCTGGATCAGAATTATCTCAAATTAATCATCAGGCTGGTCTCAAACCAGTACAGATCCATCCTGAGCTGTTTGAACTTATTAAAATAGGTAAAAAGGAAAGCTTATCTACTCCTAGTAATCTTAATATTGCTCTAGGGCCGGTTACACAAGCTTGGCACATCGGATTTCCTGATGCTAAGCTACCGGATAGTCAGGAGATACAAAAATTACTTTTATTGAGTAATCCAGAAATGATTATTTTAGATGAAGAAAACTTAACCGTTTTTCTTCAACAAAAAGGAATGATAATAGACTTAGGGGCATTAGCTAAAGGATATATCGCTGATCAGATAATTAAAAAAATCAATGCAAGTTCCATACTAATTAATCTTGGAGGAAATGTTCTAGTTTCAGGACCAAATTCTAACAGAGAATCAAGTTCTTGGAATATCGGGATTCAATCTCCAACAAAACCCAGAGGAATACATGTTGGAGTGGTATCGATAGAAAACCAATCGGTTGTAACCTCGGGCATTTATGAACGTAGCTTTGAGTTGGAAGGAAAAACTTATCACCATATTTTTTCATCTAGGACCGGCTATCCTATAGAGACTGAAATGGCAAGTTTAACAATTTTAGCAGATAAATCATTAACTTGCGAAATTTGGACCACGCGGCTTTTTGGATTACCCATTTTGGATGTTATTCAAATAATAGATGACCGACCAGAAATAGAGGGAATTATTATTACTAAAGCCGGTCAAATTTTATATTCAGAAAATATAAAATCACATTTTAACTTAATATAGAAAAGAGAATAACCAATGAAATTAATTGGACTCGTGGGAAGTAACTCTAAGAAATCAACTAATCGTATACTTTTACAGTATATGCAGAAGCATTTCACAGAAGGGGTTGAAATTAAACTTATTGAAATAAAGGAATTTCCAATGTTTAATAAACCTGCTAGCATGAAGCTACCAGATATCGTTCAAGAAATATCTGAAGAAATTAAACTATCTGATGGTGTGATCATCGCTACCCCAGAATATGATCACGCAATTCCAGCAACGTTAATGAATGCTTTAGCTTGGTTATCATATGGAATAGACCCATTTTTGAATAAACCTGTGATGATTATAGGAGCTTCATATGGTACATTGGGCTCATCTCGTGCTCAACTTCAATTGAGACAAATTCTTGATGCACCTGAGCTTAAGGCTAATGTTATGCCTGGATCAGAATTTTTACTGGCTCATTCTTTACAGGCATTTAATGAAGCAGGCGATTTATCTGATATTGAAGTGGCAAAAAATTTAGAAAAACTCTTTAAAAGTTTTCAGCTCTTCGTAAAAATGGTCGCAAACTTTTCCAGTGCAAAGGAATTTATCCTCGAAGATACTGAGAATAAAGAATCATTGAATAAATAAAAAATATGAATATCTATTCGTAAACAAGAATAGTAATATAGAAGGTAAATAATATGAAATTTGTCGGAATAGTAGGTTCGAATGCTGAACAATCTTATAATAGAGAGTTGTTAAAATTTATTCGACGTCATTTTAAACTGAAGTTTGAACTTGAACTTTTAGAAATAACTGATATCCCAATGTTTAATCAAGATATTGATGTTTCAGATAATTTTAATTTAAAACTTCTTTATAATAAAATTACTCGTGCTGATGGTGTAATTATAGCTACACCTGAGCATAATCATACAACTACTCCAGCACTTAAAAGTGTTATTGAGTGGCTATCTTATGAATTACATCCTTTTGAGCATAAACCAGTTATGATTGTTGGTGCTTCCTATTATGATCAGGGCTCTTCCCGTGCTCAACTTCAATTAAGACAAATTCTTGATGCACCAGGTGTCAACGCATATGTATTACCTGGTAATGAGTTTTTACTAGGTAAAGCTAAAGAAGCTTTCGACAATAATGGTAACCTCATTAATTCATCTACTATAGAATTTTTAGAACTCTGTCTTGATAACTTTACGAAATATGTCGAAGTTGTTTCGCATTTAAAAAAACCAAAACCTCTTGATCCAGAAGATTTAACAGTAGGAAAACCCATTTCAACAACAATAAAAGGAATTGATCCAGATGATCCTCACTGGGTTGAAAAAGCTTCTGAGCAAGTTGGAGCAGTATCAGGAGATACGTATGTGAAGCTTAATCACGGTTTACTTACAGTGGATCAAATTAATATGTTTCTAGATTCTATGCCTTTTGAGCTAACGTATGCGGATGATAATAACCAATTTTTATATTATAATAACAAATATCAAGACCCAGAAACTATGTTAGCAAAACGGATACCCGAACAATCTGGGAATCGGCTTTCTACTGTCCATAGCTCACTTCCACCTCAAAGAATGAAAAATGTAGAGTGGGTTATTGCAACTCTTAGGGCGGGCAATCAGGAGTATGTTCGGACTGCTATTCCAGGAAAGAATCCGGATTTAATTAATACTCATAATTATCAAGCTATGTACTACCCTAATGGTGACTATGCTGGTATCAATGAGATTGTGCTCAATTTTAAACCTTGGCTAGACTGGTACTTGGATCAAACTGGTCAACATCTATCAGGAGGAAATAAAGTCGATGCTACAAGTGGTGCATCTTCAACGTCAAATACGACTATTGAAAATGAAACAGATGCTACAAGCGGTGCATCTAGTCATTAATAAAGACTAAATACATCACTCATAAAGTGTACTATGTTACTATTTTTATATCGAGCTAGCATAATATTATCATCAAAAAACAACTAATTAATATTAGTTGTTTTTTAGGTTCTATTGCAAAGTTTCAATACTGAGTACAAAAAATAATACATCCTGTATATATTTATTATCGTAGTTCTTTTTAATATACAAGTTAAAAAGAAAGTGCAATTATACTTATAAGCTAAAAATAACTTGTATATGTGATACTATGTGTTATAATAGAGTTAAAGAAAAAAGAGCTTGCTAGTAACAAGCTCCATAGAGACCGTTTAAGACGGTTGACAAGTAACTTATCTAAAAATAGAATCGCACTCGGTCAAAAGTTAGCGGTTCTATTTTTTTATGCTCTTTACAATCACAATAATGAGATTGAGCAACATAACAATGAAACTTGCAAATGCAATCATCAAGGTTAAGCTGTCTGAGACACTCAAAAATTTTTGCCTTTCTAGTTTGATAGGGAAATACCTATACTCATAGGCATCACCCCTCTTTCTATACTTAGCCAACCGCTATAAACTTTCTCTTTAAATATTATAACAAAAAGAAGAAATGGTATCTATAGATATATAGTGAAATAACTTTCCATAATAGTTTGGTTTTTCGGAAAGTTAATATAAGTTATGCATGACCTCATACTGATATGTGTACAGTTGTATGTCAATTGTTATTATCAATTTTTAGTGAATATAAAATTTAAAAGATATTTCTCTAATTTCTAAAAAATAAAAAGTGTTCAGAAAATGACCATTTTCTGAATACTAAAATATCAAAGAACATTGGGCTAAGAAGATGTATCTCATTTTGTGTCTAAATATTTGACATTAGTCCAATAATTTTTTATTGATAAACCCAGACATTGGCATGAGGAAAATCTGATTTTACCGTTTCTAAAATGATACTTACTGGTTTTGATAATATAATCTCATCGTTCGAATCATGATTCCGCTTTATCTTTTTATAAAGATCACTTTGGGTCACCCATTGAACTTCTTCAGATAATTCTCTTTTTGCATTCTCCCAGTAAGAATCATTGACACAATAATCACCCAATATCATCGTTTGCCAATTCATTGTCCCCATATTTTTTGATGGAGATAAAGCGGTCACAAAATATTTCAATCGTCATTCCTCCTGTAATTGTTTGTTGCTCCGTGGGTATTCCTTATTACAAAAAATCATACGACAGTCTTGAAAAAACGGAAGTATTCGTTGGAATACCCTGGAAGTACTTATATTAGGCTCAGTGTGATGTTTTTATCCGTTTTGAATGTTACTTACGATAAACTACGTAAGGCTTCTTAAAATGAAAAATATGAGTTTGTAAAGCTACTTCAAAATTTAGTCATTTTTTGCCAACCTATTTATTTTTTAATTTCTAAAAACCCACTTTGGGGAGAGTTTTGCTCTCGCGGGCATAGCAAGTGGGTGCCCAAATCCATATTGTTCTATTACTTTTTAACTAACTTCTTTTCTTTTTTTGATATTTCGGCTTTTAAAAAATCTCGTTCATCTAGTGTTTGTTTTACATCCTTGAGCGTTGATTTTTTGAATGTTAAACAATCATTGTAATCCTTAAAGTTAAATCCAAATCCCATAGTAGTCTCTTTCTATTGATGTGTATAATCTCATTGATTGAAGGTATTTTAATTAGATCGGGAATATTATCATTGTATGATATGTTTTATTAAAGTTGTTTTTTTGATTTTACATTTACGTGAGTTTTTCCAGTACTTGCGAAAGATGTAAAACCAGCACTAAATAATACGACACTAAGTCCAAAAACAATTACTAATTTTAATTTTTTCATATTTTTATCATTAATACCCTTGTCCAAAAAACGCTGCAATCATTTTAATAACAAAATCCCAAAAATTGTTCTTTTTTTCCCAAGTTTTTATTTTTTTTTTCTGTTTTTTTCACTCTTCTTCATTCATTTAAAAAGCCTTTTATAATATTTTTTTATTGCAACTTAAATATATTTTAGCATGTTCAAAATTAAGATCAATTCTCTTTTATCCCTTTTGCCTCTTGTCGCTCCGCTTGTACACCTAAAAATATAGTGACCTCATTGCCGAAAGAACTTGCGCAGGCTGATCCTTTACATGATTTCAAAGCTAAGCAATAAGATAAATTGACGCAATAGTAGTTAGACATCCGTCGTACTGCTTACCATTAGAACTGATTCCTCTAACGCTTCAAAGCCATTTTTAGTATAGAAATTTTCAGCTGGTGTGCTACGGTCTGTGTCGAGCATGATTGCAGAGATTGAACGTATGTGTAATTCTTGTTTTATATGTTTTAAAAATATCGTACCTAATCCGGAATGCTGCTTGGTATTGTCAATAAAAAATGTATCTAGAATGTACTCGGTGCCTTGATACCATGGTTTAATAAAGCCGAGAGCAACGCCAATAAAATCGTTAGAGTGGTCATCGTGTGCAATAAATCCGATAAAGGTATTCATTGCGTAAATATTTTGAATGTATTCATTGATGTGAGTAGGATCATGTGTTTCATTCCAAGGCTCGGCAGCAAATACGTCGACATATTTTTTTACAATTAATGGAAAATCAGTCGTTTCTATAGGACGTAGTTTCATAGTAGTCTCCCTTTTATCTTTTCTTTCCTCTAGCATACTAGATTTGAGTCAACATTCCTTTTGACATCTGTTAAATAGTATGCCAATTCCCATTTAGGAAGTGTTATTTTCTCTTACTTTATCATTTTATTTTTTAAAATGTGAGATAAAAGATTTATCTATTCAACGTTACCACGAGCGAAAGCGAGTTTTATTCAAAACACTCCTTTTAAAGTGTCTTTGCTACTATTTTCGTAATCGAGTGTAGCGACATTTATCAAATCAAAAGTATTATTTGATTATTGATATAAAGGGTACTGTATTAGGTACTCCTAAATAAAAATTTACGTAACGTACTTTTGGAGATTTGTGTACACAGACCCGTTGCTTGCCAGTAACTTTTAAATAGACTGAGCAAGCGACGGGTTTACCATGGTAAATCCAAAAAAAGCCACAAAACGATGTGACTTTTTTTAATCATTATATTATATTGTCTCTCCGCTCGATAACAAAAAACTTTATAGACTATTAAAGAAAGAAATGAACCAAGTTATAAAACCAAAAATTGGGAAAATCATCCACCAATAGATTGAAAAAAATTGCCAAAAGTTTTCAAAACGTTCTTTTTTTTCTTTTAATTTTATTCCCTTAGTAAGAGGATACTTTTGATCTAGTGTTTCATTTAATTTAACTCCTAGATAATAATTGGCTAGACCTATTAACAATAATAATAAACTTACCCATGCCAGCCAAGAAAGTGTAATGTTATAGCCAGATGCTAATTCATTGATTTCAACACCTAAAATTGACATAACCAAAAGTATAGCTGCTATAACCAATAAAGTAATTGAGACGATTATAGTTCGTCTATATTTCAGTTGAATAAGCTGTTCTTTAGACATATCCATGATCTCTACCTCTTTTGCTTCTTCCTCAATGCTTTCAAAGAGTTCACTTACGGGAACTAAAAGAGCATTAGATATTGATGCTAAAGTATCTAAACTAACATCCGTTCCATTTTCTACTCTCTGAATCGTTCTAACAGTTATGTTTGCTTTTTCAGCCAGTACTTCTTGCGTCCAACCTCTTTTTTTTCTTAACTCAGCCACTCTATATTTATTCATGAATATATAATAAACTATTTTTTAAAATATGTACACGACAGATAGACGACAAAAGAACGACAATCTACCGACACAAAGGTAAAACAACAGTTTTGGAGGAAATAATAAAAGCAGTAATCATACTAAAAACTGCTTTTATTATTGTTTTATTTTTCATGCTGCTCTGTTTTGGACTTTTTATTCTTTAGTTTTTTATATTCTTTATTGACATCAGTCCAAATTTTATTATCTTCTTTTGAAAAATTGGCTTGTAATTTTTCTATTTGCTTAAAAAAGTTATCATTTGAAGGAGGTGGAGTAGGTGTTGGTGTCACAATTCCCATAATATTATACTTACACTTTTTAAAAGTGTCCTTTCTTTAAAAAATTATGATTTAAACATTTTTTAATAAACCATTTATAAATCCAACAATAAAATCATAAATTATTGGAAATGCAAGGCCTAATGCTGAAAAGATAAAGCCAAAACGACTCCATTTATTCATTTGTGAATAAAAACTTTTAAAACCGAACATCATAATGACTAATCCTATAACAGCAATGTAATAACCAATCGTATAAATCATTTAATTTCTCCCAGCTCTTTATTAATTATTCTAACTTTTTGAATTTTTTATCCAGAAAAAATTTAAAGGAATAGAAATAATAAGGGCAATAAAAGTCCAATGATACGAGCTATCCAAATATTAATATTAGAATTGGCACTTAATATATCTAAAACCAAATTACCAAGATAAACAGAAATAAAAGCTATTAACATGATTTTCATACCTTTGCTCATTTTATATTTCATTGTTATCATCTTCTCTTAAAAAGTTTATAGTATTTAAATTAAAATCCCTATCGTAAAAATATCTGGCATTAGGTCTGGATCTTGTGTAGGATCAGAATCTATTGCGTCCTTTTTCCATTGGCTCTTTAGACCATTTTAAGCGTAATCATCTTCAAGGCTATCAATATCTAGTATTTTGATTATCTTTCCTCGGCGCTCAATGAATCCTTTTTCTTCGAGTGTTTTGAACTTACGAGAAATAGTTTCGGGAGTTGTTCCGATGAACGTTGCAAGATCTTTCATTTTCATTGGAATCATAACAGAATTTGAATCTACTACTTTGACGAGTTGCAAAAGATAATTAGCGATTCGACTTTCAACATCTTCCATCATGAGAAATTGTGCTTGATATTGCATTTCCGCAGCTCTTCTCACGGTGGTTTCAAGTAATTTCAAACTGAGCTCGGGATATTTTAACAATAAATTTTTGAAATCTTGTTGTCGCAAAAAGCAAATTTTTGTTTCTTGCAATGTTTCGCCATAAAGATTCTCATTCACTACTCCAAACAAGGCGTCTTCACCTGCGTATCCACCAGGTTCAATTACACGTAGTAACTGCTCTTTACCAGCGCTAGAAAGCTGATATATCTTCAAAGTACCGTGCGCCACAATTGCGAGTTGAGGCACCGTAAAAGGGCTGATGACCGCTTCGCCCTTTTCAAAAGTCTTATGATGAACAACCTGCTCAACTTGCGCCAGTTCACTTTCTGAAAGTAAAGCAAATAGTGGGACAAGCTGTACACAGTGGTGTTCATCATGACTAAAATGATGTTCATACTTGCTCATTTTGGTAATTCTCCTTATCTTATTATCGCGCTAAAATTATAAAACTGCAAGCCTCATTCAATTAAAGCCTACAGTTTCGTAAAAATTAATTGTCATTATCTTCATCTTCGTCATGAAAATCAGCAACAGCTTTACCCAAATCACCTGCCAAGTGACGAATAACTTGAAGATTGTAGCCGTAAAGTTCGACTACAACAGCCGCCAAAGCAAATTTTTCTTCTTTATTTGCTAGCTTAATTGCTCGCGTAATGAACATATTTTGTGCTTGAAAATCTGCAATGAAGCTTTCAAGTAGAGCTTCATCAGTCCAATATTTGGCTTTCGGATCCTCAGTAATGAACTTGTGATACTTTAAAAATTCTTCAGTTGTACTTGGTACAATCTCATTTTCGTCAAGAAGTAAATCCGAAATTTTAAAGAAATATTCATCTTCTTTTTTTGCAATTTCACGTAAATACTCACACTTAACTGGGCTTTTCGCGTATATTCCTGCTTGAGTCAGTCGTACATTTTCAATGAACAAATTGGATAAGACATGTCCTAGCATCGCAGCAGCCGTAGGCTTGTGGTGGTCAACCTCTGCTTTATCAAGTTCTTTAGCATATTTTTCATCAATCGTTAATTTAGTCATCAATTTTTTCCTTTATTCAATTTATAGTGCTGTCTTTACTGGTAGAAATCACACAACAGTTACTTTGCTACTCAAAACAGGATATCCAAGTTTCTCAACCTTGCTGATAAGTTCATCAGCACTGACAACATTTTCGTCAAATTCTGCTTTAACTTTTGATGCATTGAAAAGCACTTTTGCATTTGCTACACCCTTAGTTGTAGTCATTGCTCCTTCGATTTTTGCCATGCAAGATGGGCAGCTCAATTCATTGAGTTTCATAATTACTTTTGACATAAGATTCACCTCTTTCTCTTTCTTTATAAATTAATTATAACTCGTTAGTACTAGCAAAAAATTGATATCTATCAAGAATATCAATTTTATTTTTTTATCTACAAAATAATAAAGTTTCTCGAGTCTCTTTTTTAACGCTGAATAACCTTCTATGAGGAGCGCAATCAGCACCAGTTAGAGTCTGCCGAGATAGTCAGCAGTACGCTGTTTAGATCAATCCCTAATTTTGCCTGTATGAGATTTAAAAGAGCAAAACCATTAGTGATTTTTTTAAAACATCCATCGTACATAAGATGTTTGAAGTGTTCTGAAAACGCTATGTCCCCTCCTACCTGACAATCCTCCTGTCTAGCAAATGTGTGTGTTTCCTTTTTAAATAATTGTCATTTGGAACTTCCTATCTATTTTTATAAAAAAGTTATATTGAGATAGGTATCAAAGCTTTTAAATAAGTTCAAATCCCTAACTTGCTACATTGCCTGCGATAGTCTACTTCCCGACCTCAAATTCAATCTCGTATTGAACGTCCCTATTAGCAAGGAAAACTTTAATTGTAAAGATTCTAGAAGCCATCGAAAATGTCTCGATGATTTTATCAAATTATTTTTGATAAAGTTATTATAAAATTTATTGATACCAAAAAATTAATTCCTCTCAAAAAAAAGAAAACAAACCGCATAAATTTTGGTTTGTTTCCATTCTTCTATTTCTCTCGATACCTAATCAGTCGCATGCCATTGACAATAACGATGAGGATACTAGCTTCGTGGACGAACATACCTGTGCCCATGTTGACAAAACTAGGTACTAATCCTGTACCTCCAAGAATTAGACCAGCCAGTAAAAAGAGCACAACTACAATCGCAATCACAATATTTTGTGTCATGTTGGCAACCGTGCGTTTACTCAAACCATATGCATGGACAAGTTCGTCAAAACTGGATTTCATTAGCACGATATCGGACGTTTCAATCGCAGTATCAGTACCAGAACCCATTGCAATACCTATATTAGCAAGTGCCAAACTAGGAGAATCGTTGACACCATCACCGATAAAAGCAATTTTTTTACCAGAGTTTTTGAGTGATTTGACAACTTCAGCTTTTTCTTCAGGCATGAGATTGGCACGTACTTCATCGATCCCGAGTTGGGCGGCGACTGCTTTAGCTGTTGTCTCGTTGTCTCCAGTCAGCATAATCATACGAGAAATACCTTCGTGGCGTAGTTCTTCGAGGGATTCTTTGACACCAGAACGTATTTCGTCCGCAATACCATAAATTAGTTGCAATCTGTTATCAGCTGCGACCAAAACAACTGATGCACCTGAATCAGTGATTTCTGTGATGTCCTGTTTCTGCTCGGGAGAAATCGTAATATGATTAACCACCATCATTTTTTCATTACCAATCAATAGGTCGTCTGCGATGATTCCCTGTCCTTTAACAACGTCTGTTTTTTTAAATTTGATAGGATTGAATTTTCCGATCATGCGTACAACTGCCGTTGCTAATGGGTGATCAGATTCATTTTCTGCTGAAGCAACTGCATCAATCAATTCTTTTGAAGCACCATAATTTTTGACAACAACAACTTCTGTATTGCCTTTCGTCAGAGTACCCGTCTTATCAAACAGAAGCGTATCAATGTGACTGAAGGTATTCATAACATCACCTCCCTTGATAAGGACGCCTCTTTTTGCACCATTCCCGATTCCTGCAACATTTGAAACAGGTGCACCAATCACGAGGGCACCAGGGCAACCAAGTACGAGAATCGTGATGGCTAGTTCTAGATTATGACTAAAAACCCAAGTAATAGCTGCAATAACAAGTACCGTTGGCGTGTAATACTTAGCAAAGCGATCGATGAATTTCTCAGCAGGAGATTTGGTATCTTGGGCTTCTTCGACAAGCTCAATAATTTTACCAAAGGTTGTATCTTCGCCGACTTTTTCTGCTTCTACGTAAATTGTACCGTTTTCTAAGATAGAACCTGCAAAAACTTTGGTACCAGCTTCCTTTCTGATTTCACGTGATTCACCTGTGATACTGGCTTCGTTGACATAGCCAGATCCTTGGTAAATACGACCATCAACAGGAATTTGACGTCCGGTTTTTACTAAGAGTTTGTCGCCAATTTCAACTTCATCGATGCCCATTTCTTCTCCATCAGCAGATAGGGCTGTGCTGGGTGCCATATTCGTGAGTTCTTTGATACTTGATCGCGTTTTTTCAAGCGTTTTTTTCTCCAAAAATCCACCGAAAGCGAAGAGAAAAGTGACAATTGCTGATTCTTCATATTCACCGATGAACAAAGCACCGATAACTGCAATAGAAACTAGCAGGTCAATCGAAATTTGTTTCACTTTGATTGCTTGATAGGCATGAATTGCAACAGGTATAAAACCGATAATACTTGCAATAATCATTGTCGAATTCCAAATCCATATTTGATTTACACCATATTTACCAAGGTATCCGAGTACAATGAGAATGGCTGAGAGGATAACCAAGTGATTACTGTGTTGTTGAAGTCGTTTTTGAAAGTTCAGTGTTATTTTTGCCATATTTTCTACTTCCTTTAATTTTCTTTATGATACCAGTATAGCGCTACCCTTACAGATAAAAATTGATAACTATCAAGAAAATAAAACGATTGAAAAAAGTCATATAATAAGGGAAAATGACTTGCTGCAAACAAGTCCAATATAGCCGAGTAAAAGTCGGTGGTCGTATTTAGTTCAAGAACCGTTAACTAGCCAAAGTTGAGACGGTTCTTATTTTTGGTGATTTTTTAATCAACAAGATGACAAATGTAAGCAAGCTTATTTAGGAAACTACAAATTGCAGTCACTAACATACCTTTATTTCTGTAGATACCGAGAAGCCGAAGAGTATTCCCCCCTTTCAGTGTGGTTGAAGAAGTCCGGAGGATTCGATAAATGGATCGTGTAATTGCTAAAAATTGTATATCAGAAGTTATATTTGGCAACAACAAAAAAGTAGCCGTTCAAAGACGACTACTAAGTTCTAAACATCCATTACCCAAAATCAATTTGATCGAGCTTGGTTTCACGACTCGCTTGATCTATCCCGAGATAAGTGAGGGTCATAGCTTCACTGGGATGCTTCAATAAATGCATAACTAAACCAATGTTGTAATTGGATTGCATATAAACACGATAAGCGCCTGTTTTACGCATGGTATGTGTTCCTAGATAGTTAATATTTAAAAGATCACCAACGTGTGCCATAATCTTATAAAACTGTTCCTCAGTAATATGACGATCCAGACGAGAAGTTGAAGGAAACAACCATTCAGAATTAATATTTTGTTGGACCAGCCAATCATGATAAATCAACAAATCTTGTTGTACTGGTTTCAAATATAACGTATTCGCTTTTCCTGTTTTTTATCATGAATAAAAGCTGTGCTCTTGACAGAACCATCGAGGTTAAAGACATCTGATTTTTTTGGTTCTGTTGCGAAGTTTGAAAATCAAACGTGCCCTCTCTGAACTCCAAATATCTTAGGCTGTTATTCCCATTAATACCTTGATTTCAGTAGATACCGAAAAGCCGAAGAGCGTTCCATTTCTTCGGTTCTTTTTGTATATGCCTCTCAATGCTTCTATGCCCTTAATCGTAGTTGATGCAGTACGAAGACTTTGATAAAGTTTATTTCGACGTTTAACAGGTCTATGATCTTGCTCAATTAAGTTATTGAGATACTTGACTGTCCGGTGCTCTGTCTTAGTATATAAACCCACACTCTGTAACTTTCTAAAGGCGGAGCCAAGAGAAGGTGCTTTATCGGTCACAATTGCTTTCGGCTCACCAAACTGTTTATGGAGTCTTTTTAAGAAAGCATAGGCTGCTTGCGTATCCCGTTTCTTTCGTAACCAAATATCTAAGGTTAAGCCGTCCGCATCAATTGCATGATAAAGATAATGCCAATGTCCCTTAATTTTGATATAGGTTTCGTCCATTTTCATGAATAGAAGGATTGTCTATTTTTCTTCTTCCAAAGATAATAGAGGACTTTGCTGTACTCTTGTACCCAACGATAAATCGTAGTATGACAAACATTTATTCCACGATCATATAACAATTCCTGAACTTCACGATAGCTTAGATTGTAACGAAGGTAGTAACCAATAGCGACAATAATGACGTCTTTTTTGAATTGTTTCCCTTTAAAATGATTCGTTACTCTGTCCTCTCTGTCTTTTTTCTCAATTTTACACTAAAATAGATTTTTTGGAAAACTTTGCAACAGAACCAACAGCGCTTATAAAATATCAAAGTTCTCCTGATTATGATGGTCAAGTTTGTGCAGTAGATAATGTTTCTATAGGAAATGCTTTTATAAAAGGTGTCACTGTAGAGGAAGATGGACTTCTTTTACAGTCTTTAAATATAGAAGAGGATCAAAATGGAGAAAGAAAATTTCCAGATATAAAATTATATTGGGATGATAATCCAAGAATTATAGGAAAAGTAGTTGCTGCATTTACTCCAATTGAAAGAGATTTTTTTATTTAAAAATTTGGAGCTTTAGCTCCTTTTATTTTTTTTTGAAAATTCGTTAGTTATTTTATTATAGAATAAGAATTATAGTTATATATATAAAGTTATAGTTACAGTTACAATTAAGGGGCAATTTTAAGGCTTAACCATACGGTTTATAGCTATTAATATCGTAAAAATGTTGTACTGAGGAGTAAAAATGTTGTACTGAGGAGTAAAAATGTTGTACTGGGGAGTAAAAATGTTGTACATATGTCGTAAAAATTGCGTATTAGGGAGTAAAAATTGTGTACCTATGACGTAAAAATGTTGTATATGACCGTAAAAATGTTGCTTGTGACGTAAAAATGTTGCTGTAAATCGTAAAAATGTTGTATTATTACTAGACAAGAATAAAAAAATAGTGTATATTAATAAAAACAAAGGTTATGACGTAAAAATGTTGTATTTTATATAAGTTTTTCTATCTTTCTTTTATATAGTGAAAGAAAAATACACAATTTTTACGATTAAATCAGATATTATTTTATCTTGATACTGAAAGAGGGGTTAAAATGCAAAGTTACGATTTACTTGATGAACTTGATAGTGAAGATAAATTTAGAAAAGATATCAAATACAGCCGTCAATTGCCTGAGATGTTCTCTACTGAAGATATAAATGCTGCAAGTGAAAATATTACTTATGCTATACTTGGAGAGCTGAGAGACCGTTATAACGGGAGTGAACCAGTAACATTTTCTTATCAGGAATTAGCGGAATTAGGTGGATTGTGGGTAACACGTAAAAATGGTGTGAAATCGCTCTACAATGGTAAACGGCTACAAAAAATAATGTATGATTTAAACGAGGCATTGAAAAATTTCTCATACTATCAAGTAAGAGAAACAAATGATGATGGCACTCCCAAATCATGGAAAACAATAAATATTTTCAGTGTAATTGATTTTGATGGTACTAAAAAAGAAGTAAAACTCACAATTTCTAATGCTCAAATTAGTTCAGAACAAGTTGATGCAAAAGGGCATGTGATTGATAAACCGCTATATGTTTATGACTTAATCAATTCCAAAGATTGGAGAACGGTTAAACACTTACAATATAACAGAGGAATCAACAATAGTCTGCCATCTAAGTACTCCAAACGTGTTTACCGCTTTATAAGCGAGTTTAGGAGTTTTCCAAAAGGTACAAAAATGAGAATTGATGATTTTGATAAAAAAATACTTAAAATATTGAAGACTCAGGAAGACTCCTTTAACACCAAAGAGGTATTTGACCTCAGAAAAAATCGTAAAAAATATTTAGAAACTGCGGTTAAAGAAATATCAGAATTAACTACTCCTGAAGGAACTCAAATTGTTAAAAATTTAGATTATATTTATCACACTTCTGGACGAAGAATACAGTCTATTGAATTTACATATACGCCATTTAATGCTGATTTATCAGGCAGCAATCATATATCTATGAATTCTCGTACTTCTTCTCCTGGTACAGCTAGTCCATTTATAAACGAAGCAAGAATGGTATTAGAATACTTTAATTACTTATCAAAAGTAAATTTTAATTTAGATGAAAACGGAATAATTAAACATTTACCAAATTATTATGATATTCAATTTGAACTAGATGATATACAACTTCTTCAACCAATTCATAAATTGCTTGAAAGTGGTGTAGCGATAGATGAATTGTTACAAGTGGCTGAGATGAAAGCAATCGATTGGAAGCTAGACAGCAATCAAATGATTAATAATTTTAGACCGAGTGTTGTTTTTGGAAATAAATTTTCAGAATACAGAGCATTTCTAACAACGTATAAGGCTCAAAATATACATAAATTAGTTTTTGATAGTTCGTCTGATTTCTATGTACCAATGAATGGTCCTTGGGATAGTAAATAAACTAAATATTTACCTTCAATATTAAGTATGAAAAAAAGGGGCTAAATTTAGCCCCTTTTTTTGGAACGAATATATGAATGAACTTTTCCTCTAAAAAAACTTTTTACTCTCAACCGTTTGGACAGAGAAAGAGCAAAAAGCTACCACAAACCAGAGAGGTTTGATATAAGTAAGTATATCAAAATTAATTGTTCTTATCAATATTCGACAAAATTTCCCTCCAAAAAAAATGAGGGAATTAAACTTGATTCTTAATTGATAAAGGGGGCTAAATTTAGCCCCCTTTATTTTTATATAAAAAATTTAAGAAAAACCGTAAAAACCCTTGACGTAAATATAAATTTACGATACAATAGATGTATAGTAAAAATAAAACAACTTCTTGCTTCAAACCTTTGGACAGAGAAAAAGTAAGAATGTTTACCACAAAATGTGAGAGGGCTGAGAATGAAATAATGAATTATAAAAATATAGTTTTCGAAAGTATCGTATATTTGTGAAGAAAGGTTGATATGGAAAAAGTAACAGATGAAATTAAAAACGTGGTACAGAGACTACTCGATGATGACGAAAATTTTTCTGGTTGGTATATTGAGAAAGAACTCGAAAAAATTGGAATAAAAGTTTCTAGGATGACGATTTCAAACCTAAGAAATAAAAAAACGACATTGGGTAACACTAAATTTGAAACGTTAGAGGGACTTTATCATTTCGCAAAGACTCATGAAAATATAAATAAAGAATAGAGAGAAAATATGAAAACAATAAGTCTATTAAACTTAAAAGGCGGAGTTGCTAAAACAACAACAGGTGGAAATATAGCAAAAGGTTTAGCAAATAGAGGGTTCAAAACTCTGTTGATTGATACAGATATGCAAGCTAATGCAACGAGTATTTTTCTTGAAGATGAACGCTCGAAAGAGGATTATAAAGATTTTGCAGAACTGATAGTTGATGAAAAACTAGATGATGTTGACCAGTATGTTTATAACGTAAGTGAGAATTTGGACATGATTGGTTCAAGTTTAGCAGTTGCTGAAAGTGAATTGAAAGTAAGAAATTCATTCAATCGTAATTCATCAAACATTGTAAAAAAAGTTTTAAAGAAACTAGATTCTAAATATGATTATTGTATTATTGATTGTGCTCCAACAATTAATCTAATTACTCTCAATATTATTATTGCGAGTGATGAAATTATCATCCCAATAAAAATTGATAAATTTGCACTTGAAGGTTATAGAACGACTTTAAAGAACATCAATCAAATTATTGATGATTATGAGTTAGATACAGAGGTGACCGTACTTTACACAATGGTCAACAGAAATAATATTGATAAACAATTTATTCAAGAAATATCTGGGAATAGATTTGAAACAACAATACGACATCAAGCTAAGCCAGTTACAGAAAGTGCTTTAAAGAATGAGGTATTAATTGATAGTTCTAAAAGTTCTAAAGTAAAAGATGATTATTTAAATCTTATAGATGAAATAGTAAAAAGGGGTTAAAAAATGAGTAATAGTTTCGGATTTACAGACCTTATGAACAAGGACGAACACAAGCGAAAAAAAACAAATACAAAAAATATTCCTATTGAGGAGATAAAGGAAAATGAGAATAACAACTATGATTTAGTTGACATTGATAAGTTAGCTGATAGCATAGACGAGTTAGGCTTATTACAACCCGTTCTTGTTAAACAACGTGATAAATATAGCTATGAATTGATTGCAGGGCATAGACGATTTAATGCTATTAAAAAACTAATTAGTGAAAATAGACTCCCTGAAGATTACGAAGTTCTCGCTAAGAAAGTTGATGAAGACGAGGACGAGCTTGTAACAAGACTAAAGTTGCATGAAACTAACCTACAAACTCGCTCGCTCTTAAAAATGCCAGAAGAAGAAAAAATAGCCATCATTGATGACTATATGGATATTTTAGATAAAGCCAAAAAACAAGGGGTACAAATCAACGGAAAACCTGTTAAAGGAAAGACTAGGGACTTAATTGCCGAAAGATTTGGTATCAGTCATTATACCGCTCAAAAACTGATTAGAAAAGCTAAAGAACAAGGTGGAGAAGAAGAGGGGGCAAAGATTAGCCCCCAAAAGAAAACCGCTAAAAAGCCAATCACGCAGTTAAAGAAAATTGAAACTCAATTAGAAAAATTAGAGTTTGAGGGAACGGAAGAAGAACAAGAAATCAAGAAAAAATTGATTGAGTTGTTGATGAAATAAAAAGGGGGCTAAATTTAGCCCCTTTTTATTTAGGAAATATTTATAATCTGTTCAATGGATATAAGATAGATTTTATCCGTTGATTTAACTCTTACTTGATTATTGATAAATTCTGATACAAAACCATAAATTTCAGTCAATTTATCTTTTGATTGATATTTAACTTTGATTTGGACTTGATTTGAAAAAGACTGATTAAGAAGATGAAGCACTAGATGATGTGGTAATGTTTGAATTACCTTATCCTCTTTTTTTTCTTTTTCAAAAGAATTTTGAGCCTTCGTGAGTTCTCCTGTCGCAAATGCTCCCCATTTCATCATCCCTCTATCGTGGTAAGCACGGATGACTTCATAGGGGCTATATGAACGGTCAACTGACATCTTTTTCCTCCCTCTCTTGACTTGCTGCATGACCTCCAATGAGTTTGTTCCGATAAATGATACGTGACCCCTCGGACAAACTACTTGCCTTTTGTATCGATAGGAAATCGAATGTTTCTCTAATCTCGTCAATAGCTTTTTGGAGTGATTCTTGCTTTTCGTTTGAATGATTTTCTTCAACACTTTCAAATAAAGAGAGTTGTTTAACAGAACTATCAGAGAGTTGATTTCCGCTTATTCCTATTTGTCTTATCGCTCCCCCCTGGTACTTTTCACGAAATAAGGAGATTGCGAGGTCTTGCAATTCTTTTGTGTTTTGCGTTGCTTCAATATTGCGAGAAACCTTAACAGAAGAATATTCAGAAGTAGAAGCAGCACCTGCATAAAGTGAAAGATTGCTTGCTAGTTTTCCGCCCTTTCTCAATCTTATCGCTAAGTTCTCCGCCATTTCTTTAATCACAAGTTCAATTTCTCTTTGCTTATGATAGTCACGTGGCAGAATTTGAGAATTGCTGAAGCTAGTAGATTTTGGAGTATATTTTTCTCTTACGTTGCTTTCATCAATTCCGTTTGCGTGGAAAAAATGTTGAAGTCCAATTGTTCCCAAATTTTGTTTAAGGAGAAGTGGGTCAGCATTCGCAAGCTCTTTGATAGAAGTGATTCCAAGTTTGTTTAATCGTTTCTCAGTTCGCTTTCCAATTCCCCAGAAATCTGTCATCTTAGGAATTGTCCATAGTTTATTAGGGACATCTTCATAACGGATTAGGGCTCTCATATTATCATTGTGCTTGGCATAGTTATCCATTGCAAGTTTGGCAAGCAAGGGGTTGTCTCCCATCCCAACAGTCACATATAGTCCTAGTTTATCTCGAATCTCACGTTGCAAGTCTAAAGCAATTCGATTCATCTGTTCATAACGATTTTTAATCTCAGGGTAGAAGAAGTTCAATGATTCTGTGATATCCAAAAAAGATTCATCAATCGAGTAGGAGTGAATCTCATCAATTGACGTATAATTGGTCAGTATATCTGTCACTTCAATTTTATAGTCCACATAGAGCTGCATTTGTGGAGGAACAATCCACGTGCGTTTCGCCCAAGATTCAATAAAAGCGACATATTGCAATGTTGGTTCAGTTCGCTGTCCATGAATGTCTGTATGTGTTCGATACCATTGCGGATAATTGAACTTTCGTGTTTCTATAAGAAAAGGTAAATCGCTGGCACGACTGACATTTTTCATACCAAAAACTTTTTTAAAGGTTGGACTAGAGGCAAGCGTTAACCCTTTAGAATGATCTGCTCGACTCATGACACAAAGAGAAGTTGTCAGAGGATTTAAATTTCGCTGAACGCATTCAATTGAAGCATAATTAGACTTGACATCTTGAAAGAGGATGGCACGACGTGGTTCAAGCGAGTAGTCAAAGTATTGATTTAATTTTGATTGTTCCATAGTTCCTCCTAAATCAAAAATATCAGTTTTACTGATATTATATCTTTTTTTAGAGTTAAAAACAATAAAAAAAACAATAAAACTGATAAAATGTTATTGGTATGGAAAATCTTTAGTGATTCAACATCCTTCCTATGCTTTTGGTTTAATAGAGTTAAGCATATTATCATTTGAAAGAGAACGTGGAGAAATAATGGATAAATACTTAAGGCGAGCCTATCAAAGAATGAATCAAATGTCTTTTGGAGGACAGGCTTTGGCTTGGTTCATTTCAATCAAATTATCAGATTTTGTTTTAAAAAAGTTTGAAAATATTGGCGCTCCTTTTTTTAATTTAATCCTAGGGTTTATATTATCAGTGCTTTTTCTGACTGTGGGAATGTTACTTCTTGACTCTATTGAAAAAAATAAATAAGCGCTTTGTCCTTCGGCACGTTTTTTTCCAAAATATAAAAACACCTCTAGGAATAGACGTGTTTTTATATTTTGGCAAAAAATCTATGAATTAATGTTTTCATTGACTTTATTCTCCCTTAGGGCTCAGTTTTCTTTACTGACTCAATAAAATCTTTCCTATAATGATAATAAATTGATAAAATATGAATAACGAAGATAAAGTAACAGTGGGAGGAAGAGAAAAGAATGGCAGAAGCAAAATTTGAAGCTGCTTTGATCAAAAAATTAGAAGCAGAAGGATGGACCTATCGTAAAGATTTATCTTATGTCCCTATTAAGGTCTTAGAAGGACACTGGCGTGAGGTGCTTAATGAAAATAATGCTTATAAATTAAATGGCAAACCTTTGTCTGATGTTGAATTTGGCTTAGTGATGCAAGAAGTTCAAAGGATTAAAACGCCTTATGATGCTCAACTTTTATTGGTAGGGGCAGGGGGTGTCGGCTCTATTCCTATAACACGAGATGACGGCTCCAACTTAGAAGTAGAGATTTTTTACGAAGATGATGTGGCTGGTGGTCGCTCACGCTATGAGGTGGTCAGCCAAGTGATTTTTGATGAGCTTCCTCATGGACTAGCGAGCAAAAGAATTATTGATTTAGCCTTGCTTATCAACGGAATCCCAGTAGCGCATATTGAAGAAAAAGATGAACACTTACAAAACCAATGGGGCGCTTTTGAGCAATTAAAAGGGTATCACGCAGAAGGGATATATGAGGGCTTATTTGCTTTTGTTCAAGTTCAATTTATCATGAGTCAACACTCTGCCAACTATTTTGCCCGTCCTAATCGTCCTGAAAATTATAACAAAACTTTTGTCTTTGGTTGGCGAGATGAGCAACAGAAAGATATCACTGATGCGTTTGTCTTTGCCCATCAAGTGTTAGGAATCCCTGCGCTTCATCGACTAGTGACCGTGAACATGATTCCAGATGCTTCCAATAGTAATTTGATGGTAATGAGAAGTTATCAAATTCAAGCTACAAGAGCGATTTTACAGCGTATGAAAGAAATGGAACATAACGACTACATTCAAAAGGAAGGGGGCTATATCTGGCATACCACTGGATCGGGTAAAACGGTGACCTCTTTTAAAGTAGCCCAGCTACTAGCGGCTGCTCCTAAAGTAAAAAATGTTTTATTTATTGTTGACCGTGTGGACTTAGTGGATCAAACGCTAGAAAACTTTAAAGACTTTGCTTATATTCAATTTAAAAATAGAATTAAAAAAGTAAATGGTAGGGAGTTAAAACGAGAGTTGAGCCATAAAGGTGCTTCACAGATTTTATTAATTTCTGTCCAAGGTTTAACAAAAGCCGTTAAAAATGGGCTAAAAAATACCGATCGAAACGTCATTATTATGGATGAAGCACATCGAAGTGCCAATGGAGAATCGGTTCAGCTTATTAAAGGTGCCTTTCAAAAAACGACTTGGTTTGGGTTTACGGGAACTCCTAATTTTTATAGTGATGAGATTAATGATGTTCAAACCACTCGAGACATTTCAACCCATGATATTTTTGGGAAGAGACTCCATACTTATACCATCAAGGATGCGATTGGAGACGGAAACGTGTTAGGGTTTGATATCACTTACTTTAATCCCACGATTGAAATTGAAGCACTTGACGAAAAATATTCCGAAAAAGATTATGAAAAAGAAGTTTATCAAAGTCATGTTTATCGAGAACAAGTGGTCCAAGACATCTTAAACCACTGGGACAAAACGTCAAGTGGGGCTTTGAACGCTGGCAAACGAGAAAAGAATGTTTTTCAGGCGATGTTAGCTGTTTCAGGAAAGCAAGCCGTGGTTCATTACTACAATCTTTTTAAAGAAAAAGCCCCTCATTTGAGGGTAGCAATGACTTTTTCTCGAGATGAATCTAATCAACCTGGAACAAAAGAACAGAATGAAGCCTTAAAAAAAGCGATCAAAGAATACAGTAGTTGCTTCAATGTCCCTAGTCTTTTAAATGCTCAAGATCCTGCACGGGCCTACATGATTGATATCACTAAACGGCTCGCTCGTAAAAAACCATATAACCAAGGAAAAGATGAGGACCGATTAGATCTAGTGATTGTCTCGGACCAACTTCTGACAGGATTTGACTCAAAATATATTAATATGATTTATATGGATAAACAGTTGAGAGAAGGGATGTTAATCCAAGCGATGTCCCGGACCAATCGAACGTTTCACTTAAACAGCAAACCTCACGGAAAAGTTCGGTTCTATCGTCAAGGCGAACAAATGAAGTCTTTTGTAGAAAATGCCCTTCGGATTTATACACGAGGGGGGAATGATACGCTTCAGGAAGCAGATGAAGACTCAAAAAATGAAGATATCCAATCCTTAAAAGACGAGCATATCCTGGCAGAACCCCAAAGTTATCAAATCCAAAAATTAACACCCGCTGTTCAAGAACTAAAAGCCTTTGCGGGAGAAGATTTTAGTCAAATTCCTCGTGGTGAGAAAGATTTAAAACAATTTGTAAGGCTAGGGCTAGAAACACAAAATAAGATTCAACAATTGGTTCAACAAGGCTATGAATTAGGGAGCGAAATTGACCTATTAGATGCTCAAGGAGAATCCAATGGTGAAAAAGTTCGACTTGATATTTCTAGTTTTGAGGAGTTTGGGGCTTTGCAAGCAAGACTTAATGATGCTAGAGAAAAATTGCCCGAAGAGGAGCGTCCAGACCTCACAGAAATTAGAGTGGGCTTATCTTTATATGACCATGAGATTATTGACTACGATTGGCTGGTTGATCTCTTAAACCTCTTCATGGATCAGAAAACTCCTGAAAACAAAGCTTCAATTGAAAAACATATTCTCCCATTGGATGAAATGAGCCAACAAGAGATCAAGGATATTATCGTAGATATAGAATCTGGGGAAATTAAGGAACACTTTACGAAAGCAACCTTGGAAGATCAAAGAAAGCACAAACGCTCGGATCGACAAGAGTTAAAAATCCGTCGATGGGCGGCCAATCAAAAAGTCAATGGCAATCGTATTGTCCAAGCCTTTGATCTTTTCTTACCAGGTCACAGCCTAGTAGACAATTCTCAATTATCAGCGCTTGTTTCAGAAATTGAAGCAGAGGAAAACTTAAGCTTTTTTGGAGCCTCAGAATTTGAGACTGCATTAATGAGCTTCTTCAATTCACTATAAAAAATTAAAAATACTCGCAAAAAATAAGGAGCGAATAAAATGGCATTATCAAATGAACAAAAAAATAAAATGTGGGCCCTCTTAAATCAAACCCGAGGACAGATTGGTTTAACCGCCTATAAAGACTACATTTTTGGCTTACTATTTTATAAATATTTATCAGAAAAGGCCACACAATGGCTGGGAGAAGTTTTACGAGGCGACACTTGGGAAAATGTTTATGGTCAAGATCCTGTAAGAGCCTTAGACTATATGAAACAAAAGCTCGGTTATGCCATCCAGCCTAAGGAATTTTTTAAAGATTGGGAAGCTGCCATTCATGAAGAACGATTTAACATTCCAATGATTTCAGATACATTTGGCCATTTTAATCAGCAAATTGCTTTTGAAGCTAAAGATGATTTTGAAGGCATCTTTGATGGGATGCGTTTTGATAGTTCTGATTTAGGAAGTAATGCGCAAGCTCGAGCAAGTGTGATGATCTCGATGATTGAGTTACTCTCTGCCCCTGAGTTTGATCTCTCTACAGGAGGGGACACCGTTTCAGATATCTATGAATACTTGTTAGAAAAGTTTGCGACTGTATTGGCCTCGGACATGGGACAATACTATACTCCCAAAGAAATTTCAGAGGTCATGGCTCGTATTTTGACTTTTGGTAAAGCCGACGAAGACAATTTTTCTATTTATGATCCAGCGGTCGGTTCAGCTTCTCTCTTAATTACTACCGCCAGTCATATGAAACATTCCAATCAAAGGGGAGCGATTAAATACTTTGGTCAAGAAAAAGATGCCACGCCTTATCGATTGGCTCGAATGAATTTAATGATGCATAATATTGAATACAATGATATTCAGATCCATCATGCGGACACATTGGAGAGCGATTGGCCTGACGGAGTCATTGAAGGGAAAGATACGCCTCGAATGTTTGACGCAGTGATGGCCAATCCTCCTTATTCTGCCCATTGGAATAATAAGGATCGAGAAGATGACCCACGTTTTCGTGAATATGGCATTGCGCCAAAAACCAAAGCGGACTATTCTTTCTTGTTGCATTGTTTGTACCATACCAAAGAGAGTGGCCGCGTGGCCATTATCCTCCCACACGGGGTCTTATTTAGAGGCGCTGCGGAAGGACGGATTCGAAAAGCTTTGATTGATAAACATCAAATTGAAGCGGTAATTGGTTTTCCAGATAAACTCTTTTTGAACACAGGCATTCCTGTTTGTGTGTTAATTCTTAAAAAGAATCGAGCAAATTCGGATATTCTTTTTGTGGACGCCAGTCAAGGCTTTGAAAAGATGAAGAATCAAAAGCAATTGCGCCCAGAAGATATTGACAAGATCACTGAAACAGTCATTCATCGCAAGACGGTTGATAAATATAGCCACTTAGCAACGCTTGAGGAAGTCATTGAGAATGATTACAACCTAAATATTCCGCGTTATGTGGATACCTTTGAAGAGGAAGAATCGATTGATTTAGGGGCGATTCAAGGTCAAATAGATGAAGTAGACGCAGAGATTGCGAAAGCTAATCAAACCTTAGCAAACTACTTTAAGGAACTGGGAGTGTTGAAATGAAGGAAAGATTAAAGGCTCCAGAATTACGGTTTCCGGGATTTATGGATGACTGGGAAGAATATAAACTAGGTGATTTACTCAAATATGAGCAACCAACAAAGTATATTGTTAAGTCAACAGCTTATGATGATGACTTTGAAACGCCAGTTTTAACGGCTGGACAAAGTTTCGTTCTTGGGTATACTAATGAAACAGACGGTATTAAATACGCAAGTAGTGAAGCACCAGTTATCATTTTTGACGACTTTACGACAGGATCACATTATGTTGATTTTCCTTTTAAGGTCAAGAGTTCTGCTATGAAATTATTGAGATTAAAGACAGATAACGAGGATTTCTCTTTCATTTATAACACTTTGAAAAATATCAATTATGTTCCTCAAAGCCATGAACGTCATTGGATTTCAAAATTTTCAGAGTTCAAAGTTTCAGTCCCAACAATTGACGAGCAAGTCAAAATTGGAACGTTTTTTAAGAATTTAGATGCTCTAATCACTCTTCAACAACATAAGTTAGATTTGTTGAAAGAACAGAAAAAAGGATACTTACAAAAAATGTTCCCTAAAAATGGGGCTAAAGTTCCTGAATTGCGATTTGCGGGGTTTGCTGACGATTGGGAAGAGCGTAAGTTATCTGATATTTCAGATGTTACTAAACTAGCTGGATTTGAATTCACAAAATATGTTAGATACCAAGAATCAGGAAAAATTATTGCATTAAGGGGATTGAACGTTAAAAATGGAAAACTAGTATTAGATGATGTTAAGTATATTGATGACAGTGATTTCTCTAAACTAAATAGAAGTAAGCTATACAAAAACGACATACTACTCACATATGTTGGTACTGTTGGTGAATTAGCAATTGTACCTGAAGATGATAAATATTATTTAGCCCCGAACGTCGCTAGAATTAGATTGCAAGATCATGTTAGTTCAATTTTTGTTTGTCAAATGATGAATGACTCAAATTTTTATAATCGCATTATTTTACCGTTGATTGCTACATCTTCACAACCAGCTCTAAGTATGGAAAACGTTCGAAAATTTCAACTATTAATGCCTGATTATCAAGAACAACAAAAAATAGGTTCATTCTTCAAACAGTTAGATGACATTATCGCTCTTCATCAACGGAAGTTAGATTTGTTGAAAGAACAGAAAAAAGGCTACTTACAAAAAATGTTTGTATAGGAGAAGTCCTTGTATCAATTTGTTTAGAAAATAATAAGATTGAAAATTAATGATGGGGAAAAATTAGTAATGAAATTATCAAAAGTACATTGTAAAGAATGTGGAGGAATATTAAATTTAGATATAGTATCACACATTAAAAATCAAAAATTGGTTTGCCCTTATTGTCAATCGATTTATATCTATGAAGCTAATTATTCAGATATTGGTGCCGAATTAGAGGCTGATATTGAGCGTATCAGATTAGAAGAGGAAAAAGAAAACATTAAAGAATTCTGGAAGTTCAAAAAACTAAAGGAAGATCATAAAGTAGGATTTATCAGTTTACTTATTTTATTCAGTATTCCTTTAATTGGTTTTCTAGTTATGACTACGAATTATTTGATCGTTCATAGACCTGGTCAAATAGAATTACCTATAGGTGAAAAAAAACTACATGGTGAAAATTATAAAAACGTAGAATCAAAATTTGAAGATATGGGTTTTGAAAATATAAAATATGAAAAAGTGAGAGATTTAAAATTTGGATTGTTTGCTCATTCAGGGGATGTTTCTGAGGTAACAATTAACGGAGACAATGATTTTAAGAAAGGTGATAATTACAATAAAAAATCAAAAATAAAAATATATTATCATGTTTTTCCGAAATAGATTCAATAATATATAGGGTCTATAATTATATAATGACCCCTAGGAAAGACTATTAAAACAGCCCCCATTATCTAATAGTTAGATAACGGGGGTTGTTTTTTTTATAAAATGATATAATACTCCCTAGATAGGAGAAAACGTATGTCTAGACAAAAACGATCGATCAAGGAAAATAATGATAAATTAAAAGTTCAATTAGAACTCCTCCGTAGTTATACGGAACACTTTGACTCAGGTATGATTCATATGGCTTTGCCAATGGCTACACAGGTTCGTGTATTAATACATCAAACAGATAAGTCCAATTTATTGACTTCTGAGCACTTTTTCATCCGGCTGTTGTCGGCGCCGATCATTGTGCGATCGGGGGTGGGCATATGAATTCATTGATTAGTTTAGAAAAAGTTAATTATCAAATCGCTGATCAACATATTTTACATGATGTTGATTGGCAGATTCCAGCTGGGGCTCATATTACATTGACGGGACCATCCGGTGGTGGGAAAAGTACGTTATTACGGATCATTGCGGCCATGATTTCTAAAACAAGTGGGACCTTGATTTTTGATGGGCAGCCGATTGAAAGTTATGACCCAATCATGTATCGGCGGCAAGTCTCATATTGTTTCCAACAACCGACGTTATTTGGTGAGACGGTGGCAGATAACTTAGCTTTCCCGTACCAAATTCGTAAGCAAGTCATGGATACGCAACGAGTGGTAACGGCGTTAAATAATGTTGGGCTGTCCGAACGAACCCTGCATCAGCCGATTATCGAGCTTTCCGGTGGTGAACGGCAGCGAGTCGCGCTGATTCGCAACATCTTATTCTTACCAAAAGTGTTGTTATTAGATGAGGTGACAGCTGGTTTGGATGAAAATAATAAGCAAATCGTGCACTCCTGGTTACGACAGTTAAATGAGCAGGATCACGTGACAACGATCATGATTACTCATGACGCGACAGAGATTGCTGCGGCAGATCAATTAGCGAAAGTGGTTGCTGGCAGATTGGAGGTACACGCATGAATTTAGCAGTTAATAATACGTCGCTATTTTTGGCGGCAATGTTAGTGCTCGTCGCGTTAGGAATTAGTTTGTGGCAGAAACTTGGCTTGGATAGGGACATCGTCATTGGTGTCGTGCGGGCTGTTGTACAACTATTTATCGTGGGTTACTTGCTAAAGTATATTTTCCGAGTCAACAATTTGTGGCTAACGCTGGCGATGATGGGCTTCATTATCTTCAATGCGGCTTGGAATGCGAAAAAACGGGGGCCGGGGATTGACCATGCATTAGCCATTTCGTTATTAGCCATTTTTGTTAGTACGGGGGTAACACTCGGCGTCCTCGTGCTATCTGGTGCGATTAAGTTTGTGCCATCGCAAATGATTCCCATTTCTGGTATGATTGCGTCGAATTCAATGGTCGCAATTGGGCTGGCTTATCGCAGCCTCAATAGTCAGTTTCATGACCAGCGGCAAGGTGTGCTTGAACGGTTGGCGTTAGGGGCTGGTCTACTTGATGCTTCGATTGCCATCGTGCGTGAGGCGATTCGTACGGGGATGTCACCAACCATTGATTCGGCAAAGACTGTGGGTCTAGTCAGTCTGCCAGGGATGATGTCCGGTTTGATCTTTGCAGGGGTCGATCCAGTACGGGCCATTAGGTATCAAATTATGGTCACGTTCATGCTCTTATCAGCGACTAGTTTGGGGTCAATCATTGCGTGCTATTTAGCTTACCGTAATTTCTATAATGAACAAAAACAGTTGAAGTAATGACTCCTGATTGCAGTCCCGCGGGGAGTCCTTTATGATGGAAGCTGAAATAAAACTTAATGCGGGGGTATTGATGTGAATGACGCAGCGGTTTGGGTTCCAGTTCCAGCAATGTTTTACTGGGGCTGGTTAGTACCACTCATATTTGGAACCATTTTTGGTTGGCGTTATCATCGCGATAAGGTTCGCCTAGGTAACGGTATTTGGTTTTCGCTATTTTTCTATTCGTTTTTAACCATGCTGGCGATTGGACCACTATCAAATAATAAGACATAAAATGAGCTATATTTTTTCAATATTTGAGTGTTCAGAAAATGGTCATTTTCTGGACACTCTTCTTTTCCTATTAAATTTCGCAAGATCATTTACAATTATTGTTCATTAACCCGTAATTTATTCTATGTTCACTTATACGCATATTTCTAAGTTATGATACAATAATATCAATGGAGGGAAAAAAAAATGAATATCGGATACGCACGAGTTTCAACTGGACTTCAAAATTTGGATTTACAAAAAGATAGTCTCAAAAAATATAACTGTGAGAAAATATTTACTGACCATATGTCAGGAAGTAAAAAAGAAAGACCTGGTTTAAAATCCGCCATCGAATTTTCTCGTTCTGGAGATACAATTGTTGTTTGGCGGTTAGATCGATTAGGAAGAAATATGGAGGACTTAATTAGCATAGTTAATTCACTTAATGATAAAGGAGTAAGTTTCCATAGCTTGCAAGAAAATATTACAATGGATAAATCAAGTTCGACTGGACAATTGATGTTTCATTTGTTTGCGGCTTTTGCGGAATTTGAGCGAAATCTTATTTTGGAGCGTTCTGCCGCTGGTAGAGAAGCTGCACGTGCAAGAGGACGACTTGGAGGAAGACCTGAGAAATTTTCGGAGCAAGACGTAAAGCTTCTTAAAACCTTGGTAGAAAGTGGTACGCCGATTAAGTCGATTGCGGATTCTTGGGGAGTTTCAAGAACTACAATTTATAGATATATTAATAAGTTTTAGAATAAAATAAAAGACCAGCTCACAACGATTAAGTTATTGGCTGGTTTTTAAATATTCTACTTTTATATATTTATTTTTTGGAAAAAAATAAAGTTAATAGCTTATAAATTGAATAGTTATCTCAATTCTTTCTTCTTAATTTTTTTAACTTTGCAACAGAACCGGGTAGGTAATAGGGGTTGTTTTTATGTTTTTTTGGTATAATAGAACCAAAGATGGATTGAATGAATCCATACTGTTCGCATATTTTTAGTGGATGAACAAACAAAATACGAGAGATTTTTTGTTCGTTCATCCATGGTTTTAGAAAAAAGAGGGACGATTTCGGAAGAAGAAAATCGTCTCTTTTTTTCTTCTTTTTGTATGACAAAAAGAAAGATCTTTTGCCCATTTTATTTTTATAAAATGGGTAGGTGGCGTTTGCGTAAAGCAAATCGACACAATCCAAAGGGGATAAAAGGGGAAAGTGAAACTTCCCCCTTTTCAAGCCACATTGTAATACAAGAACGAAGTGCTTTGTATTACAATGTGATAGCTTGCAGTATTTATGGTTTTATATGGTCTATTTTGTTGTGAGGATTGCAACCGCATAGGGCGCAATCCTTATTACAAAATCAATGACAAAGGGCGATTGAGGAATGAGCGCTGAGGCATTTTATTTTTAAAAAAACTATTTATAAGTTCGAAATATGTATCACAACTTTAATACGTGCTATCCAACTTTAAGAGAAGAACATGGATTCTTAGAACTATTCTCTTTTTGATTATTGCTGAAAGCAATTTCTGATACCTATTTTTTGAGCAAATTAACACCACTTTTTAGAGTGGTGTGTAAGTGCGCATTGTTCGAAAAATCGAACTATGATTTATTTTTGCTGTTGTATTTATTTTTCATCTTTTGGGTTTTGGTTTTGTTTTTTGTTGCTATCGTAGTTTATTTGCTTTTTAAGGGCTCTATTTTTCGTTCTACGGCATTTTTATAATTTGCCAATATAATTTATCGATTTTTTATTAAAACGTCTCAAAATCGTTTCTGAGAGGTTTTAGCGTTTATTTCGTTTAGTTATCGGCATAATCGTTAAAACAGGCGTTATCGTAGCGTAAAAGCCCTTGAGCGTAGCGTGGCTTTGCAGCGAAGATGTTGTCTGTTAGATTATGAAAGCCGATGACTGAATGAAATAATAAGCGCAGCGCCCTTCTATTTCGGTTGGAGGAGGCTCAAGGGAGTTTGAGGGAATGAAATTCCCTCATGGGTTTGATTTTAAAAATTGCTTGCAATTTTGCCGAGCGGTAGCGCTGGAAAATTTTTGAAAAAAATTTGGAATTTGGAAAAAAATGGGGGGAAAGGAAGCGAATTTTGCTTCCGTACTACGACCCCCCCATTAAGTGCCGAGTGCCAATTTTTGTGCCAAAATCGCTCTATCCCAACTGGCTCAAGGGTTTAAGGGGTTTTTCAATCGCCAACGAATCGCCAACGTTTTCGCCAACGTTTTTTATAAATCTATATTTAAGTAGCTTTATTGTTGTTTTTATGATTACAAAGTGATACACTAATTTTATAAAATTATTTGATTGGAGTTTTTTAAATGGTGATTTCAGAATCGAAAAAAAGAGTTATGATTTCTCTGACAAAAGAGCAAGATAAAAAATTAACAGATATGGCGAAACAAAAAGGTTTTTCAAAATCTGCGGTTGCGGCGTTAGCTATAGAAGAATATGCAAGAAAGGAATCAGAACAAAAAAAATAAGCGAAAGCTCGCGTTTTTAGAAGGATACGAGTTTTCGCTACTTGTTTTTGATAAGGTAATTATATCATGGCTATTAAAAATACTAAAGCTAGAAATTTTGGATTTTTATTATATCCTGACTCAATTCCTAATGATTGGAAAGAAAAATTAGAGAGTTTGGGCGTATCTATGGCTGTCAGTCCTTTACACGATATGGACGAAAAAAAAGATAAAGATACATGGAATAGTAGTGATGTTATACGAAATGGAAAGCACTATAAAAAACCACACTATCACGTTATATATATTGCACGAAATCCTGTAACAATAGAAAGCGTTAGGAACAAGATTAAGCGAAAATTGGGGAATAGTTCAGTTGCTCATGTTGAGATACTTGATTATATAAAAGGTTCATATGAATATTTGACTCATGAATCAAAGGACGCTATTGCTAAGAATAAACATATATACGACAAAAAAGATATTTTGAACATTAATGATTTTGATATTGACCGCTATATAACACTTGATGAAAGCCAAAAAAGAGAATTGAAGAATTTACTTTTAGATATAGTGGATGACTATAATTTGGTAAATACAAAAGATTTAATGGCTTTTATTCGCCTTAGGGGAGCGGAGTTTGGAATTTTAAATACGAATGATGTAAAAGATATTGTTTCAACAAACTCTAGCGCCTTTAGATTATGGTTTGAGGGCAATTATCAGTGTGGATATAGAGCAAGTTATGCAAAGGTTCTTGATGCTGAAACGGGGGAAATAAAACAAGCTTCTCAAAATATTGTTAAAGCATTCAAATAACGTTGCTTGATAAAATAAATTCCAAAAAAACGAGAAGAAGATTCCAGAAATACTGAAGAATTAAAAAGAAAAATTATCTAAGTCAAAAAGGAGTGATTTACATGGAATGGTACGAGAATCGAATTTTATCTGCAATAAATGGGACTAATCCAATGTTGATAAAAGAATTAAAAGGTGGCTATGCTGTTTTTGGAGATGTTCAATTTTTACCTGGCTACTGTGTGCTATTACCCAAAAAGGAAGTTAACAATCTGAATGTCTTAACATTAGAGGAACGTGAACAGTTTCTTTCCGACATGAGTATTCTAGGTGATGCTATTATTCATAGTTGTACACCTATTAGAGTTAATTATGACATTTTAGGAAATACTGATAATTTTCTGCATGCCCATGTTTTTCCACGTTATGATTGGGAAAGTGAAGAACGGAAAAAAATGCCTGTATGGCTATACGATAGTTCCAACTGGCACAATAAAGAAACCTCTTATAACCCTATAAAGCATGATGAAATACGTAATAGCATTCTGGAATATTTGAACAAGAATTATGAATAAGAGGGTTCTGTTGCAAAGTTTTAGTGGATGAACAAACAAAATACGAGAGATTTTTTGTTCGTTCATCCATGGTTTTAGAAAAAAGAGGGACGATTTCGGAAGAAGAAAATCGTCTCTTTTTTT